>NZ_JBFTMK010000232.1:0-13812 GCF_056396965.1 Pseudomonas sp. 05N434 | reverse complement strand
CGCCAGCCACCAGCACGATTGCCGGGCCGCTGGGCAGCGAGTAGTAGAACGACAGCAACAATCCGAGCCAGACCGAGAGGCTGCCGAGCAACGCGGCGATGATGATCAGCACCGGCAAACGACGACTCCAGAAGCGAGAAGCGGCGGCCGGCAGCATCATCAAACCGACCACCATCAGCGCGCCGATAGCCTGGAAACCGATCACCAGGTTCAGCACCACCAACGTCAGAAATACCCCGTGAGCCAGCGGCCCGAGACGGCTGACGGTTTGCAGAAAGAGCGGGTCGAGGGTGTCCAGCAACAGTGGTTTGTAGATCAGGGCCATGGCGAGCAGGCTGAAGCCCGAGACCCAGAGCATGCCGGTCAAGGTCGGGCCATCGACCGCCAGCGCCGAACCGAATAACAGGTGCAACAGGTCCAGCCGCTTGCCGGCGATACCGAGGATAAGCACGCCGCTGGCCAGCGATATCGGGTAAATCGCGGCCAGGCTCGCGTCCTCCCGCAAGCCGGTGCGGCGGGTAATCCAGGCGGCCAGTCCGGCCATGCTCAAGCCGGCACCGAGGCCGCCAATGGTCAGCGCGGGCAGGCTCAAGCCTGCGTACCAGAAGCCCAATGCGGCGCCGGGCAAGATGCCGTGAGCCACTGCGTCGCCGATCAGACTCATGCGCCGCAGGATCAGAAACACCCCAAGCGGCGCCGTACTACAGGCCAGAACAAGGCCACCCAGCAGTGCCCGACGCATGAATACGAATTCGTGAAACGGTTGCCAAAGGTGAGCAGCGGCGATCATCAAGCCACCTGCGTCTGAGGTTGTTGGCGAATCAGCTCGGTACTGGGGCCGAGGACGCAGCCGCTGCTTTTGATCAGTAGCGCTTGTGGAATCTGTTGGCGCACGGCGGCCAGGTCATGACACACCACGACCAGGGTTCGACCGTCTGCATGCCAGGCGTGGAGGTGTTTCCAGAGCAGCGCCTGGCCGAGTTCGTCGAGCGCGGCGTGGGGTTCGTCGAGCAGCAGCAAGGGCGCTTCGGCAAGGCTCAGTCGGGCGAGTAGGGCACGTTGCAATTCGCCTCCGGAGAGGGCCATTAACGGGCGATGTTCCAGACCGGTCAGGCACCAGTCTTCCAGTGCAGCCTTGAGTCGCTGGCTGCGAATTTCCGGAGTTTGCTTGATGCCCCAGAAACCTGCGGCCACTAACTCTTGCAGACTGATGGGGAATTGTCGGTCCAGGTGTTGTTGCTGAGGCAGGAACGAAAGGCCGCCCTTGCGTGGAACATCAATGACGACGTTGCCGGCCAGTGGCTTTTGCAGGCCGGCGATGACTTTCAGCAGGCTGCTTTTGCCCGACCCGTTGGCGCCGATGACGGCGGTCAGACTCCCCTTGGGCAGTTCGAAATCAACCGCTGGAGTGAGCGGCTGACCGGGTGCGCCCCAGCGCAAGGCTTGGCATCGAATCATGCGGCCTCCCAGTTCCAGCGGCTTTCGGCGACGGCATCATGGGCGTGAAGGCTTTCAGCGTGGACGACTCGCACGTGAAAGGCGTTGATGCCCGGGGAGCGTTTCAATGCCAGGTTCAAGCGTCGCGCGGCATCTTCGCAGAACATCAGGTTCTGACCGTTGGCGAGGGCGAAAGCTTGTTCGTCGGCGCGTTTCACGGCGGTTTGCACAGCAGTGCCGAGAACGGCTTCCGCGTCGTTGATCGCGGCGATCAACGGCAGGTCATCCAGATAGTCATCCAGACGCAGCTGCAATTGCGCATTACTGCGTTGGCTATGCGGCGTCGCGACGATGCCTTTCGTGGAACCGAGCCAAGCCAGAACGTCTTCGTGTTGCAATGGTTGATTGGCGAAGTCATCAACGAATTGCTGCTGAATCAACTGCCTCGAGAGCGCTGCTGAGCATGGACAGGTTGAGGAATATGGAACGTCGATTTTTAGTTCCACGTGGAACATCGCGTTTTTCAGACTCGCTTCGATGCTCACCGGATAGGTTTTCCAGCCGGACAACGGACTGACGAGCGCGGGTCTTTTGAGCAGAAGTTCGGTGTGAATTTTTAGGTAAGCGTTGTGGGAAAGTCCTTCATGAGTCTCGAGAAAACTCAGCAAGACTCGCCGCAACAACGAGGGTGAAAGGTTTTCCTGCTCAAGCATTTCCAGCGCCAGGTACAGCCGCGACATATGGATGCCACGCGCCTCTCCATCGTCGAGGCTAACGCCAGCGTCGGCTTTTGCACTCAGTCGCTGGCCATCGAATAAAACAGGAAGAGCAATGCCGCACATGCCCACCCAATCGAGTGGCAGGGCTTGGCGTGAGGCCTGCGCGGCGATATCCGGCAGAGTCAGCGCATTCATGAGCAGGTCCATCGTGGGAGTTGATTTGRCATGTTATATTATAACAATCAAATCGACGATGCCTTTTTCGTGAACGAGCTTTCATCATGCACAGACGTCACTTGCTCAACCTGATTCTGGCCAGCGCGGCCTTTGCGTTACCTTTTGGTGTGTCGGCCACGCAAATTCGCAATGCACGACTGTGGCGTTCGGACGACAAGCTGCGACTGGTGTTCGATCTGAGCGGGCCGGTGCAGTACAAAACTTTTTCCCTGAGTGCTCCGGAGCGGCTGATCATCGATCTGAGTGGCGCCAACTTCAGTGGCGACTTCAGTCAGCTGGCGCTCGACAACTCGGTGATTCGCGCGATCCGTTCCGGGCATTTCGGTCAGGGCGATACGCGGATCGTCCTCGACCTCAGCGGTCCGGTGCAGCTCAACAGCTTCCTGTTGCCACCACAGGATGGGCAGGGGCACCGATTGGTGCTCGATCTGAAGGCCATTGCTCCGCTACAGATCGCGGCGGCGCCGTCGGAAAAACGTGAGCCCATCATCGACAAGGCTCATCCCAAGCGCGACATCATTGTGGTGGTCGACCCTGGTCACGGCGGCAAAGACCCGGGCGCRGTCGGCGCCAAAGGTGAGCGGGAGAAAGACGTGGTGCTATCGATCGCCCAGCTGTTGGCCAAGAGGCTGAAGCGTGAAAAGGGCTTCGACGTGAAACTGGTGCGTAACGACGACTTCTTCGTCCCGCTGCGCAAGCGCGTGGAGATCGCCCGCAAGCACAAGGCCGACATGTTCATCTCGGTCCATGCGGACGCCGCGCCGCGCCTCACCGCTTCAGGTGCGTCGGTGTACTGCCTGTCCGAAGGCGGTGCGACCTCGGCCACGGCGCGTTTCATGGCGCAACGGGAGAACGGCGCGGACCTGTTGGGCGCCACCAGCCTGCTCAATCTCAAGGACAAGGACCCGATGCTCGCCGGGGTGATTCTCGACATGTCGATGAACGCCACCATCGCCGCCAGTTTGCAGTTGGGCAACACGGTGCTCGGCAGTCTGGCGGGCATTACCACGCTGCATCAGAAGCGTGTGGAGCAGGCGGGATTTGCGGTGTTGAAGTCGCCGGATGTGCCGTCGATTCTGGTGGAAACCGGCTTCATCTCGAACGCCCGCGACAGCCAGCGACTGGTGACGGCGCGGCATCAGCAGGCCGTGGCGGATGGTTTATTCGAAGGCTTGCAGCGTTACTTCCAGAAGAATCCCCCAATGAACAGCTATATCGCCTGGCAGCAGGAGCAGAAAAAGGCACAGGCCTAGCAACCGGTCATCCGGCTACAGGTGAACTTCGCGCTGCTGCCCCCGGAACTGGAGAACCGATTGATGGTTGTCCAGCCAACCCGGCGGTTGTAACCGACCCAGGCTTCGCCATCGGATGCGAGGCCGGTAAAGAACGTCAGTTGCCCGTAGCGGCTGTTGGTTTGCGCCCAATGGCGTTTGCCGGCCACTTCAAAGCCGCGCAAGTAGATCGTGCTACCGACGGTGTTAACGCTGTAGGCATTGCCGTCGGCATCCACGCAGGCCAGCAGATTGGCGCTGCGGGTGCATTTGGCCAGGCTGGGGATTTGTCCCCAGGCATTGACTGCGATCAGCAGCGAAAGGCTCAACAACGAGAATCTCAGAGCGTTTCCCATGGCATTTCTCAAGGAGCGGACAGGTTAAAGCATCGTGCTCTTTGTCGCGGTGAGCAAGAGGAGAGTGGCTTGTTTGTATTGTTATACTATAACATAAATTAAGCCCGACATTGCGACCGGGCATCCCTGTGAGGAATACCTGATGCCCAATCGTCTTCCCGTGACCGTCCTGTCGGGCTTTCTCGGCGCCGGAAAAAGTACACTGCTGAATTACGTACTACGTAATCGCGATAATCTGCGGGTCGCRGTGATCGTCAACGACATGAGCGAAATCAACATCGATGGCAGTGAAGTTCAACGCGATGTCAGCCTGAACCGTGCCGAAGAAAAACTCGTGGAAATGAGCAACGGTTGCATTTGCTGTACGTTGCGCGAAGACCTGCTCGAAGAAGTCAGCAAACTCGCCAGGGACGGTCGTTTCGATTATCTGCTGATCGAGTCCACCGGCATTTCCGAGCCGCTGCCCGTGGCGGAAACCTTCACCTTTCGCGATGAAGAAGGGCAGAGCCTGGCCGACATTGCGCGGCTCGACACCATGGTCACCGTGGTCGACGGCATGAACTTCCTGCTCGACTACCAAGCCGCCGAAAGCCTCGCTTCCCGTGGTGAAACCCTGGGCGAGGAGGACGAGCGCTCGATCACTGACCTGTTGATCGAGCAGATCGAATTCGCCGACGTGATCCTGATCAGCAAGATCGATTTGATCAGCAGCCGCGAACGCCAGGAGCTGATCGCGATCCTCGAACGGCTCAATGCCCAGGCCGAGATCATTCCGATGGTCATGGGTGAAGTGCCGCTCAAGAAAATCCTCAACACTGGGCGTTTCGACTTCGAGAAGGCCGCTCAGGCACCAGGATGGTTACAGGAATTGCGCGGTGAACACGTGCCGGAAACCGAGGAGTACGGTATTGCCTCCACGGCTTATCGGGCGCGGCGACCGTTTCATCCGCAGCGTTTTTTCAGCTTCATCGATCGCCCGTGGGTGAACGGCAAACTGCTGCGTTCCAAGGGCTTTTTCTGGCTGGCCAGCAAACACATGGATGCCGGCAGCTGGTCCCAGGCCGGCGGCTTGATGCGTTACGGGTTTGCCGGGCGCTGGTGGCGTTTCGTGCCGAAAAACCAGTGGCCGCAAGACGAAGAAAGCACCGCCGGGATCATGGAGAACTGGACGGCCGCCACCGGCGATTGCCGGCAGGAACTGGTGTTTATCGGTCAGAACATCGACTTTGCACAACTCACCGCCGAACTTGATAACTGCCTGCTGACGGATGATGAAATGGTCTTGGGCGTCGAGGGGTGGCGGCTGTTGCCCGATCCGTTCGGTCTCTGGCACGAAGAGGCGGCTGCCTGATGCTGGCGCCCAGTCTGAAGCGGCGACCGCTCATTGCTCAGGTTCAAGGTGAAACGCCAAAGGTGCTGACCGGGATTCTGGACGACGGTGTGAACCTCGCCCTCTGGCAACGCCAACTGCCGGCGCACATTGCCGATTTCGGTCGCTTGCTGTTGTCCCTGAACCAGCCGCTGGCCGAGTCGCTTTCCCTTGAAATGGCCAGTGATGAAGCCGAACCCAATCTCCACGGTTTAGCCTCAGGCTTCAGCGATCTTGAAGGTTACGAAGGTTTTATCGCCGACGTTTCCTGGCTGGTCAGCGCGTTCGCCTGCCTGTTGGGCGCCCAACGCATCGGCCTACGCCTGCGGGTTCTGGACAAAGCCATGTGCCCGCGTTTCCACGTCGATCATGTGCCGGTGCGGTTGATCACTACCTACGCAGGGGTCGGCAGCCAGTGGCTGAAAGAAGGGGCGATGGATCGCCGCCGATTAGGCGAGCCTGACGCCGAACCCCAGGATGATTCGCTGATCCAGCGTATCTCCAGCGGCGAAGTGGCGCTGCTTAAAGGAGAGAAGTGGCACGGCAACGAAGGTTTCGGTCTGGTTCACCGTTCGCCGCAGCCGGCACCGGGCGAGCGTCGTTTGATCCTGACCCTCGACTGGCTGGGCTGACAGCTCAAGGTTTGAGCCAGGTTCCCTGGCTCTGGGCTTCGCAAAACGGCTTCAGATACGCCGCATCGGTGGCCACGCCGTAATAGTGAATATCCTGCCGGTAAGGCATATTGGCGACTTGAGCGTTGCTGCATACCCCGAACGCGCCGGCGGGGCATTGGTCGACGTACTGCACCTCGACTTTCTGCCCGGCCAGATTCGRCTGGCAGAAGCCGTCGGCGAACAGTTTTTCCGGGATGTTGCGGTTCTGCTGGCAGACCTTCACGTCCAGCCGCTCAGCCGTACTATGTACCACGCAGGCTTGGGCCAGCGCTTCACCCGACATGAGCGCCAGAAGCAACGACCATCCCATCAACCGCATCCTTTACCTCCTCAGAAAACTTCGACCATGTTGCAGAACATTCCCACCCACGTCATCGCCGGCCCGCTGGGTGCCGGCAAGACCAGTCTGATCAAGCACCTGCTGGCGCAGCGGCCGGCCGGTGAGCGCTGGGCGGTGCTGATCAACGAGTTCGGCCAGATCGGCCTGGATGCTGCGCTGCTGACCCAGGACGTCGATGGTATCGCACTGGGGGAAGTGGCCGGGGGGTGTTTGTGTTGCGTCAATGGTGCGCCGTTTCAGATCGGCCTCGGGCGGCTGCTGCGCAAGGCACGACCGGATCGACTGTTCATCGAGCCCTCCGGGCTGGGGCATCCGGCGCAGTTGCTCAGGCAATTGAGCGAGGCGTCGTGGCAAGGCGTCCTGGCGGTGCAGCCTTGCGTGCTGGTGCTGGACGCCCAGGCGCTCGCGGCTGGAAAACCGCTGCCAGCGGCGCAACTGCAAGCCTTGGACAGTGCCGGGTTGCTGTTGCTGAACAAGGCAGAGGTTGGGTGTCGGCCAACGCGCTGAATAACTCGTTACTGGATTGGCAACCCAGCGAATGGCGACGGGATTCGCGCATCGAGCTGATTTTCAGTGAAGTGCAGGATGTTGAGTCGCTGCAAAGAGATCTGGCCGATTGCCGGTCGGTTTGAAGATCAAAAAATCGCAGGCTGCGATCTTTTGATCTTCAGGGACGCCACTTGGTGTGTTCTTGCCGCCACTGGCTCAATTCAATCACCTCGGCGCTGGGTTTTGCGACTTCGACCACCGGCGGTGTGTCGTCGAATGGCATTGGATAGGGCGCGAGCTCGATGTGTGCGCTATGGGCGCCGAACTGAGTGATGGTGCCGTTGTGGCGGGTTTCGCCGGTCACGGTAAATTCGAAGTTATACACACGGGCCAGGCGCCGACGGCCGTTGGCGTCTTTAATGAAAGCGATCTTCTTCAAGGCTACGTTGCCGTCCAGCAGCTCGATCCGCAGCTTGGCGCAATGCTGCTGAACCCGCTCCAGTGCGCGTTCGCGCAAGCCGTGGTTGTGCCACAGCCATGCGCCACCGGTGGCGAGCAGCATCAGCACGAAGATATTTCCTAGGGTCAGCATCAACAGGGTGCTCCAACAAGATAGTGTCAGCTTAACTGCGTCTCTGGTCTGTCGTACAGGCTGCGTTTAGTCGCATACTGCGCGGCTCGAATTTCAATCGGTTTATGGAAAACTCACCGCATGAAACGTACGCCCCATCTGCTCGCCATCCAGTCCCATGTGGTGTTCGGCCACGCTGGCAACAGCGCCGCGGTTTTCCCGATGCAGCGGGTCGGGGTGAACGTCTGGCCACTCAATACCGTGCAGTTCTCCAACCACACGCAATATGGCCAGTGGGCCGGGGAAGTGCTGGCCCCGCATCAGATTCCGGAGTTGGTGGAGGGCATCGCGGCGATTGGCGAACTGGGCAACTGCGACGCCGTGTTGTCCGGCTACCTCGGCAGCGCGGCCCAAGGGCGGGCRATTCTGGCGGGAGTGGAGCGAATCAAATCGATCAATCCCAAAGCCTTGTACCTCTRCGATCCGGTGATGGGCCATCCGGAGAAGGGCTGCAGTGTTCCAGCCGAAGTCAGCGATTTCCTGCTGGAAGAGGCGGCGGCGTTAGCCGACTTCATGTGCCCGAATCAGCTGGAGCTGAACAGCTTCTCGGGGCGCAAGGCGCAGTCACTGTTCGATTGCCTGGCCATGGCGCGGGCGCTGCTGGCGCGCGGTCCGAAGGCGGTGTTGGTCAAGCATCTGGACTATCCCGGCAAACTGACGGATGGCTTCGAGATGTTGCTGGTGACCACTGAAGGCAGCTGGCACTTGCGTCGGCCGTTGCTGGCGTTCCCGCGTCAGCCGGTGGGCGTTGGCGATCTGACTTCCGGGCTGTTCCTGGCGCGTGTGCTGCTGGGTGACAGTCTGCTGAGCGCCTTCGAATTCACCGCGGCGGCGGTGCATGAAGTGCTGCTGGAAACCCAGGCGTGTGCCAGCTATGAACTGGAACTGGTGCGGGCGCAGGACCGGATCGCCCATCCCCGGGTGCGGTTCGAGGCGGTAGCGATCAGTTTGTAATGGTGTGGCGGTAGAAAAGATCGCAGCCTTCGGCAGCTCCCGCGCGTCTGTGGGCGCTGCCCAGGCTGCGATCTTTTGCTTTAAGCGTCGCCCTTGATTTCCTGATAGCGCTTTTCCAGTTCCTGACGAATCTGCCGACGCTGCTGGGCTTGCATGTACCGACGCTTGTCTTCGCTGTTCTGCGGTTGCAGTGGCGGGACGGAGGCCGGTTTACGCTGGTCATCCACCGCGACCATGGTGAAGAAGCAGCTGTTGGTGTGGCGCACCGAGCGCTCGCGAATGTTCTCGGTCACGACCTTGATGCCCACTTCCATCGAGGTATTACCGGTGTAGTTGACCGAGGCCAGAAAGGTCACCAGCTCACCGACATGAATCGGCTCGCGGAAGATCACCTGATCCACCGACAAGGTCACTACGTAACGGCCGGCATACCGGCTGGCGCAAGCGTAGGCCACTTCATCGAGGTATTTGAGCAGGGTGCCGCCGTGGACATTGCCAGAGAAGTTGGCCATGTCGGGGGTCATCAATACCGTCATCGACAGCTGGGCGTTTCCGGGTTCCATAACGTACTCACGGGTTCAAGGCAGGGTTTGGGGGGCACCTCTGTGGGTGCTTGTCGGTGTTTTTCAAACCAACAGTTATCGGGACGCCGGGCGGGGAGGCGCCGTCACGCCCGAAGCGATCTGTTTCCATATATTGCACCGTCTTTGCGCCGGAAGTCGTGGTGTTACCCTTCAAAAGCCCACCCCCGAAGGAGCCACACACCATGCATGCCATCAGTTTCATTCAGGATCTGGCAGTGATCATGTTGATTGCGGGTGTGGTGACCGTGCTCTTTCATCGTCTCAAACAACCGGTGGTGCTCGGCTACATCGTCGCCGGTTTCATTATCGGCCCGCACACGCCGCCCTTCGGCCTGATCCACGACGAAGAAACCATCAAGACCCTCGCCGAGCTCGGGGTGATTTTCCTGATGTTCTGCCTGGGGCTGGAGTTCAGCCTGCGCAAGCTGTTCAAGGTCGGCGCCACGGCGTTTATCGCGGCTTTCCTGGAAATCGTCCTGATGATCTGGATCGGCTACGAAATCGGCCGCTGGTTCGACTGGAATACCATGGATTCGCTGTTCCTCGGCGCGATCCTGGCGATTTCCTCGACCACCATCATCGTCAAGGCGCTCAACGACCTGAAGATGAAGAACGAGCGTTTTGCGCAGTTGATCTTCGGCGTACTGATCGTCGAGGACATCCTCGGTATCGGCATCATCGCCTTGCTGTCGAGCATCGCCGTCAGCGGCACGGTCAGTTCCGGCGAAGTCTTTTCCACCGTCGGCAAGCTTTCCCTGTTCATGATTGTCGCACTGGTCATCGGTATTCTGCTGGTGCCGCGACTACTGGCCTATGTGGCGAAATTCGAAAGCAATGAGATGTTGCTGATTACCGTGCTGGGCCTGTGTTTCGGCTTCTGCCTGCTGGTGGTCAAGCTTGAATACAGCATGGTTCTCGGCGCGTTCCTGATCGGTGCGATCATGGCCGAATCGCGCCAGCTGCTGAAGATCGAGCAGTTGATCGAGCCGGTTCGCGACCTGTTCAGTGCGATCTTCTTCGTCGCCATCGGCCTGATGCTCGACCCGATGATCCTGCTGCAATACGCCTGGCCGATTGCGGTGATCACTGTGGCGGTAGTGCTGGGCAAGATGCTGTCCTGCGGCCTTGGCGCGTTTATCGCCGGCAATGACGGACGCACCTCACTGCGCGTGGGGATGGGGCTTTCACAGATTGGCGAATTCTCTTTCATCATCGCCGCGCTGGGCATGACGCTGCAGGTCACCAGCAGCTTTCTCTATCCGGTGGCTGTGGCCGTCTCGGTGATCACCACGTTGTTGACGCCCTATCTGATCCGCGCGGCCGATCCGCTGTCGATCAAGCTTGCTGCCGTGATGCCGCAGCGCCTGGCTCGTGTGCTGGGGATGTATGGCGAATGGCTGCGCAGCATCCAGCCTCAGGGCGAGGGCGCGCTGTTGGCGTCGATGATTCGGCGGATTCTGTTGCAGGTGGGGGTTAATCTGGCGCTGGTGGTTGCGATCTTTTTATCGGGCGCCTTCTTCGCCGAGCGCATGTCCGTTTACCTGCAAGACTGGATCAGCGACCCGAGCTGGCAGAAAGCGTTGATCTGGGGTGGGGCGTTGCTGTTGTCGCTGCCGTTCCTGATCGCCGCCTATCGCAAGCTCAAGGCGCTGTCGATGCTGCTGGCAGAAATGGGGGTGAAGTCGGAGATGGCCGGCCGCCACACGCAGCGAGTGCGTCGGGTGATCGCCGAAGTGATCCCGATCCTCTCGCTGCTGGTGATTTTCCTGCTGCTGGCGGCCTTGTCGGCCAGTATTCTGCCGACCAACAAGTTGCTGGTGCTGATTGTCGTGGTCGCGGCTGGGATAGCGGCGCTGCTCTGGCGCTGGTTCATCCGCGTGCATACGCGGATGCAGGTGGCCTTGCTGGAAACCCTGGATAACCACAAGGATTCGGCCGAGCATTGAGCGTGACGAATCCCTGTAGCAGCTGCCGAAGGCTGCGTTCGACTGCGCAGCAGTCGCCAATCAGGCTACGAGGTGATTCAGGTTAACCGGGTGTCAGGGTTTACGACTGCTTCGCAGCCGAACGCAGGCTGCGCCAGCTGCTACAAAAAGTCGTGCAGGGTTAAATCAGCTTTCCAGCCAGACGTCCCGTGCCCAGTGCCAGACCGATTCCCAGGTTTCTTCGGCGAGTAACTCTTCTTCGGCCAGCCACAACACCACGGTGCCGTCTTCTTCGACGCAGTAGTAGTTGTCACCGTCCTGGCAGATCGGGATCAGGCTGCGATCAACACCAGCGTCCCAGGCGTTGGCGGCAACGTCCGGCAGGTAGGTGTGGGATTGCGGGTCGGTGACGGTCACCGGCTCCAGGYTGCCGTAGACTACATCGCTGACGGTCAGCAGAAATTCTCTGAATACGAAGGGAATGTCGATGAACAGTTGTTCTTCGATTTCTACCAGCAGATCTTCGTCGGGCAACTCCAAGGGGACCGGTACCGGTTCGTTGGCTTCACGCAGTTGTTCGATGATTTCTTCCACGTCCGGGATCCTCTTGCTTGATGGCGCGGTTTAGTTTGGGCGGTTTATACAGTAGCTCGCTATAGATGCAACCGTGAAATAGAAAACCCCGGCTTCAACGAAGCGCTGTTCGTTGAACCAGGCCGGAGCATTGATCACCGGACGGGCAACAGGTGCGGCCGAACCGCCGAAGATCGAACCCATGGCTGGCTTCTGCTCGAACACTTCACGTTGCATCGGCGCGCCGGCCGGAGCCATATGCTCCTGCTGTTTGCGACGACGAGCGGCAATGAAGCGGAAGACCAGGAAGGCGATGACCGCCATGATCAGGATGTCGAAGAACTGCATGCCCTGGAAGCCGCCGCCCATGAACATGGAAGCCAGCAGGCCACCGGCCGCGATACCGGCCAGAGGGCCGAGCCAACGCGAAGCACCGCCGGCCTTGGCGGCAGCGCCAGCGGCACCGGCCGCGCCGGCAGTGGCGGCTGCACCGCCCACGCCAGGAGAAGAAGGAGCCATTTGGCTGTTTCGGGCTTTTGCCTGACAGGTTGTGTTCAGCTTCAGTCAGCGCAATAAGGCCTGTTAGCGTTAGTCTGTAGGACGAGTGGATAGCTTCTGTAGGAAGGATGCTTAGCGCCGCAGCGCCAGCATGACGACACCGGCCGTAATCAGGCCGATTCCGCTCCATTGGCGCAGGTCGAGTTTTTCACCCAGCAGAATTACGCCGAGCACCGCCACCAGCACCACGCTGAGCTTGTCCACCGGAGCGACCAACGAGGCCGGCCCCAGTTTCAGCGCGCGGAAGTAGCAGATCCACGAGGCACCGGTGGCCAGTCCCGACAGCAGCAGGAACAGGTAGCTCCTGGCCGAGATCGATCCTAATGACTGATATTGGCCCGTGGCGTACAAAATCAAGGCCAGGCTGACCAAAACCACCACCGTGCGCAGCAGCGTGGCGAAGTCCGAGTTAACGTTTTCGATGCCGATTTTGGCGAAAATCGCGGTCATGGCGGCAAACGCCGCCGACATCAGGGCCCAGAATGTCMAGGAAGAAAAGAAACCCGAGCCCATGTTTTTGCGCCTTTTATAAGATCAATCTGAAACACAGAACCTTGTGGGAGTGAGCAGGCTCGCCCCCACAGTAAATCACTGGCAGGTTTTAGATCGCTTCCAGCTTGGCGTAACCGAGCATCAGCCACTTGCTGCCTTCGCTGAAGTTCACCTGCACCCGCGCTTGAGCACCGGCGCCTTCGAAATTCAGGATCACACCGTCGCCGAACACCGAATGCCGCACAGTCTGGCCGAGGCTGAACCCGGTGTCCGGGATCTCGCTGCCGCCGAACAGGCTGCTGGAACTCTGCTGCTGGCCTCCGCCGAACGGACGGCTGACACTGTTGGACAGTCGCACTTCCTGGATCAGGCCTTTCGGCACTTCACGTACGAAACGCGACACCTTGTTGTAGGTCTCGCTGCCGTACAAGCGTCGGGTTTCAGCATACGTCAGCACCAGGTTCTGCATCGCCCGGGTGATACCGACATAGGCCAGACGACGCTCTTCTTCAAGGCGACCGGGTTCTTCCAGGCTCATTTTGTGCGGAAACAGGCCTTCTTCCATGCCCAYSAKGAACACGTAAGGGAATTCCAGGCCCTTGGCGCTGTGCAGGGTCATCAACTGAATGCTGTCTTCGTGCTCGTCGGCCTGGGTGTCCCCGGCCTCCAGCGAGGCGTGGCCGAGGAATGCCGCCAGTGGCGATTGCTCTTCGTCCTCTTCCGGGTTTTCGAAGTTGCGCGCGGCGCTGACCAGTTCCTCAAGGTTTTCTACCCGGGCCTGGCCTTTCTCGCCTTTTTCCGCCTGGTGGTAGGCGATCAGCCCCGACTGCTCGATGACGGTCTGGGTCATCAGGTGCAACGGCATTTCCATGCACTTGGCGGCGAGGTTCTCGATCAGCTCCATAAACGCCCCAAGTGCACCGGCAGCGCGCCCGGTCAGGCCCTTGTTGGCCACCAGCTGACGCATGGCTTCCCACATCGACACGTCGCTGTGGCGCGCATGATCGCGAATCGCTTCGACGGTTTTTTCGCCGATGCCACGGGCCGGAACGTTGATCACCCGCTCAAGGGCCCCTTGTTGGCCACCAGCTGACGCATGGCTTCCCACATCGACACGTCGCTGTGGCGCGCATGATCGCGAATCGCTTCGACGGTTTTTTCGCCGATGCCACGGGCCGGAACGTTGATCACCCGCTCAAGGGC
>NZ_JBFTMK010000231.1:0-7391 GCF_056396965.1 Pseudomonas sp. 05N434 | reverse complement strand
ACCAGGGTGTAGCGGTACTGATCGTTGACACCGGACGGTGGCTCGCTGTCCCAATGCAACACCCGCACGGTGTTGAGGCCAGCCTGCGCGGTGATGACCTGCAACACCACCCCGGTGCCACTGTCGGTACGAAGTTCCAAGCCCTGCAAGTAACGCACTTCAGCTATCACGGTGCGAGCCCTGGTCTGCAACGCGCGGATTTTGCGCACCCGCTGGCCAGCGCCATCGTAAAAATAGCACTCACCGTCATTGCGTCGGGAGGCGCGTTCCACCGGGCTGACCGAGCGCAATTGATTGCGCAGATCCCAGGTCAACAACCGTCCCTGGTCCAACTCCAGCAAATTACCTTTGGCGTCGAATGCGGCGGCGATGTCCTCTTCCGTGGGCGGCACGCCGTTGCGCCAGGGCAGGCAGCGATTGCTGTAGCGGGCAGCTTTCAAATCGCGCCCATGTTTTTGCGCGCCGATGTGGGTCACCTTCAGCAGATTGCTGCCCTCGTCATAGTGGTAAATCTGCCGATAGTTGCTAACCGCCGCCGGATCGGTGCGACCAACCGACTCGGGTCCTTGATCGGGACCGCCCGCTTCCCAGCCAAAGGCTTCGATCAACTGGTACAGGCTGTTGTAGATGAAGCGACTGATCGGGTCGATGCGCTGGTTGGCGAAGTAGCGCACGGGCAGGGCCTTGTCCTCGATGCTCAAGACATTGCCCATCCGGTCATAGTCGTAGATCAGATGCTGCAACATTCGGGCACTGGCATCCTGTGCCCGACGCTCCATCAACAAACCGTCTTCGGGTCGATAGGCCAGCGTCGTCCGCACCCCGTTACCCGCGACCTCCTCTTCGACTTGCCCTTGGGCGCTGTAGCGGATCTCGCTGACCAACGTTTGCCAAATGGATTGATCCTTCAATTGCAGTCGGCTTTCGCGCAATCGGCCATCGACGGTCAGACCGAAAGTCTGACGATTACCCTTGGCATCGGTCTGTTCCAGCACATCACCCAACGGGCCGAAACGCCACCTGGACGTCGCCCCAGTCCCCGGTTCGAGCAGCCGTCGGCGATCATCAATCGATTCCGGCCAATCGGGGGTTAGCGGCTCAAGGGTGAAGTGGCGGGTGTTTTCGATGCCTTCACCGCTGATCGCAAACGAGTCGAACAGTACGCTGCCCGCCGGGTCGTCATGGCGAATCAGTTTGCCGTACTGGTTAAGGTCCTGATGACCCTGGCCCGGGTAGCCATAAGCAAAGCGCTCGACACAGCGACGGGGCTCCACGGCGCCCTGTTCGAACACCGCCACGGGCCGCAGCAAATCGTCATATTCGACCTCGCGACGTGTTTGGCGGCTGTCCCAGTCCGACAACACTTCGTCGGCCAGACCGCGCAGGGTGATCTGCGTTCCGGCATCAACGCTGTCCGTGCGCAACGCGTTCCCGGACAGCGAATACACCGTGATCAGATTGGGAGGGGTCAGGGAATCGCCTTCTTGCAGCGCCCATAACCGCGGATCCCATTGTTTGACTGCACGTCCTGCGCCATTGTGAGCAGTGCGATTGATGCGGACCTCAGCGGGCAGGTTTTCGATGGCGCGCCAGTAATCTACCAAGCGAATCGACAGGCCGCGCGGATCGAAGATCCTCAGTGTGGGCGTCTTGTGGTGCATTTCCATCGCCTCTGTCCATCGAATAACAGCCCCGTCGGCCAATGTCTTCTAACGTTTCAAGAACATGGCTGGCTACTGTCAGAAATTACAGTACCGACCAACGGTACAACCCCTTGCTCACCGAATATCCATTCTCGTGCCCCTTCGGTAGGATGTCGGTTATCCGTTCATGGAGCGTTCAAACATGTTCATCGGCGTCCTGCTGGTCATCACCTGGCTGATCCTGCTGCTGCGCYACCCGGCCAAGGCCGTGCCGGTTTCCGTGGCGGCCGCTGTCGGATTGGGCCTGGTGGCGACGTGGGTCTTCTGGATGGACAACCGCGAAATCAAGCAACTGGCACGCCTTGAGCTGCGCATCACTTACGCACCCGAGCACTGCCCGGCAGATCGGCCATTGAAGCTCACGATGAAAAACGGCAACGACGTGCCACTGATCGAGTTGCGCTGGCGCATCGCGGCGTATGCGCCGGGCGATACGGTGAACCTGGCCGACAATCAATACGCCGCGCCACGTTATCGCGGCCCCGGCGAATTGCAGGCCGGCGGCAGTTGGGAAGACTGCTTGCCGCTACCGCCCTTGCGCCCCGGCTACCGCCCGCAAACCCTGGAATTTCGCGCTGAACGGTTGCAGGGTAGTTTCTCCGACTGATCCCCCTTTTTCTTTTGCACAAGGACCGCGCCATGCCTGTTGCGTTGATTACCGGTTGCTCCAGCGGCATTGGCCGCGCACTTGCCGACACCTTCAAAAATGCCGGTTACGAAGTCTGGGCCAGTGCCCGCAAGGCTGAAGACGTGGCAGCCCTCACCGCCACCGGTTTCACCGCCGTGCAGCTGGACGTTAACGATGGCCCGGCCCTCGAACAGTTGAGCGAGCGGATCAACCAGCAACGCGGCGGCCTCGATGTGCTGATCAACAATGCCGGTTATGGCGCCATGGGGCCGCTGCTCGATGGCGGCGTGCCGGCCATGCAGCGCCAGTTCGAAACCAACGTGTTTGCGATTGTCGGCGTCACTCGCGCAATGTTCCCGGTACTGCGTCGCGCCCGGGGGCTGGTGGTGAACATCGGCAGCGTTTCCGGGGTTCTGGTCACGCCGTTTGCCGGTGCCTACTGCGCCTCGAAAGCCGCCGTGCATGCCTTGAGCGATGCGCTGCGCATGGAGCTGGCGCCGTTCGGCGTGCGGGTCATGGAAGTTCAGCCTGGGGCCATCGCCTCCAGCTTCGCGAAAAATGCCGGCCACGAAGCCGAGCAATTGATCACCGAACAATCCCCGTGGTTTCCACTGCGTGAAGGTATTCGTGCACGGGCCAAGGCCTCTCAAGATAAACCAACGCCGGCCAGTGAATTTGCCGCCGGTTTGCTCAAGGCTGTGCAGCAGAGCAAACCACCGCGTCTGGTGCGTTTGGGTAACGGCAGCCGGGCGTTGCCGTTAATGGCGGGGTTATTGCCAAAAGGGTTGCTGGAGTCGGGGTTGATGAAGCGGTTCGGGTTGCGCGGGCAGCTCTGAGACCGCGAAGGCGTCAAAACACACTTTCAGACTTTCAGGAAACAGCATGACCGACTACACCGAATACTTTGACGAAGTGATCCAGGCCCACGTAGCCATCGAGCAATGGTTGGCCGAAGAGCGAGACGAGGCCGAGCTGGAGCAATTGCTGACGCGTTTTTCACCGCAGTTTTCCATGGTCTCGCCGTTGGGCCGGGTGCTGGATTTCGAGGCGTTGAAAGAATTGTTTCTGTTGGCGGGCGGGAAGAAGCTCGGGTTCAGGATTGAGCTCAGCGAGTTGCGAGGTGTCGCGCTGTATGACGGTGGCGCAGTAATCAGTTACCGCGAGCAACAGACCGATGCGACGGGGCTGCATTCTGATCGGCGGTCCTCGGCGGTGTTTGAGAAACAGGCCGATGGCAAGGTGGTTTGGCGGCATTTGCATGAGACGTTTTGCCAAGGCTGACACGGCCACTTTTTGTGGCGAGGGGGCAAGCCCCCTCGCCACAGGTTATTCGCCAGCCGGGGGGTTCACCACCACCGTACACGTAATCCCCGCCGCTAACAGCACGCCCTCCGGCACTTCATCAATGTGAATCCTTACTGGCACMCGCTGCGCCAGACGCACCCAGTTAAAGGTCGGGTTCACATCAGCGATCAGCTCGCGACTCTCCGGGTTATCGCGGTCGTAGATGCCGCGAGAAATACTTTCCACGTGGCCCTTGAGCACTTCGCCGCTCATCAGTTGCATGTCGGCTTTATCGCCCACGCGAACATGCGGCAGTTTGGTTTCTTCGAAGAAGCCATAAACCCAGAACGAATTCATGTCGACCACCGCCATTTTCGCTTCGCCGATGCGCGCATAGTCACCGCGATGGACGTTGAGGTTGGTGACGTAGCCGTCCACCGCCGCCCGCACTTCGGTGCGTTGGAGGTTCAGTTCGGCGGCTTCCAGTTGCGCTTGCGCGTTCTGGTAATCGGCCAGGGCCGAGTCGGCGATGTTGGTGGCGTCGTCGCGGTTTTCCCTGGAGATCACCAGGTTGTCGAGGTCGGCGCGGCGATGGGCGTTGACCTTGCGCATCTCCCACGTGGCCTTGCGCGAGGCCACCAGGCTCTGCGCCTGTTTCACCGCGAGGCGGTAATGCTCGGGGTCGATGCGCATCAGCAAGTCGCCCTTTTTCACCAACTGGTTGTCGCGTACCGGCACCTCCACCACCTCACCGGTCACGTCGGCGGCGACGTTGATGATGTCGGCGCGCACCCGGCCGTCACGGGTCCAGGGCGTGTTCATGTAATGCACCCACAAGGTCCGGCCGATCCACAGGGCAAGGGCCAGCACCAGCAAGGTCGCGAGCAGGCTGAAAAGCTTTTTCATCAAGGCCTTCTTCAGTGATAGAGAGTCAACGGTAGACAGTCAGCGCCAAGGCGCCGAACAGACAGGTAAACAGGCTCAGGCGCAGCAGCGCCGGGTGCCAGAAGAAACGGTACAGATCGAACCCGGACAAGAATCGGTCAAGGGCCCAGGCCAGCGCCGCCGCAATGAAAAACATCAGGGTCATGGTCGGCATATACACGCCGTGGAAGGCGATTTCACGAGGCATGTTCAAGTCCTTGGGGCTTGGCAGTGGTGTATGAAGCCAGCGGCGATTGCGGGTCGAGCAACGAGGTGCGGATGAAGTGCAGGTAACTCTTCACCCGGCGTAATGCGGAGGTATCAAAGTGCGGCGCAAAGGGTTCGTCGGTGGCCTGCACGCGGCCGATCGCGTGGTCGACGGCGACCAGCGCCCGCTCCAGATTGCTCTGGCCCGGTTGCAGAAACAGCCGCACCAGCGAACGCCCCATCACCCGGATGGACTGGCGCCACGGCTGGGATTCGGCGTACGCCGGGTGCACCGGCAGAATCGCTTGTTCTTTACGCAGTTCGATAATCGCGTGGCCGACTTCCAGCACCACCAACATCCAGCGCAACAAGTCCCGCTGCACCTGCGGCTGTCCTGCGGCGAGGCCATAGGCCTGATGCAGCAAGTCCCGCGTACGGCTTTCGAAACTCGACGCCAGCCCTTTGAGTTTGCCGCTGATGGCGTACACCACTTGCCCGCGCAAGTCCTGCTCCAGCCGCCGCCACAACCAGCGGCTGTTGGGTGGCAGAATGATTGCCCCGGCCGCCGCGCACACCAGCATGCCCATGACCATGGCGATGTAGTCGTTGATAAAGGCGTAAGGGTTGTAGACCGTAAGGTTGTCCGGCACCGAACCGGTGCTGAAGAAGATCAGCAACCCCAGGCCGACACCGGCGTATTGCGGCCGAGAAGTGAGGAACGAGCCGAGCACGATCACCGGCGCGAGCATCACGCAAAGCAATGGAAAACCGTCGATCCAGGGAAAGATGAAAAACATCTCGACGAAGCCGATCAGCGCCCCGAGCAAGGTCCCGCAGGCCATCTGAAAGGCCATGCGCTTGGGGTTTGGCGTCGCGGCTGACAGGCCGACTGTGGCGGCGGCGATCAGGGTCATGGTCGCCCCGCTCGGCCACGCGGTGGCCACCCAATAGCTGCCGAGCACCACAAGGATGAACGCGGCGCGAATCCCCGACGCGGCCGAGGCCAGCCAATTGGTTTGCGGGGTGAAGGGTTCGTCCCAACGCTCCCGTTCGTGGCTGTGATCGGCCAGGGACGCGTGGGTCTGTGCATAACTGTGCAAGTCGTCGACGAAGCGATAAAGCAGTTCGTAGGCGGTGTGAAAATCCAACTGCTCGGCGTCGCTCGGATCGTTCTCCTGAAAGCTCGCCCGCAGCTTGCGCACCCGCGCCGGCAAGTTGTCCTTATAGGTCGCCAAGGCGCTGGTCAGGCGAGCGGCATCAGGGCTGGTCAGCGCACGGCCGCTGAAACCGTCGAGCACTTCGGCCAAGTCCTGCAACCCTGGTTTGATCGCCGCGACAACATGATCGGCGCCACTGCCGCGCAGGCGCTCGAGCAACTGATGCAGGGCATTGAAGCGCGTGGTGACGCCCATGAATTCGCTGTTCAAGCGACTGAGCCGCCCATTGCGCCGACGCATGTGCGGGTCTTCGAACACCGTGACACTGCGCAGTCCTTCCAGGCCCACCGCTTCGGCGATGAACCGAACGTTGCTTGCTTCAAACGCTTCGCGCCGACTGCGACCGCGCAAGCCATCAGTGACGAACAACGCAAACACACCGAAGCGCTGATRCAACGCATTGCGCATCGCCGCACTGGCGGTTTGCGGCAGGATCGCGGCGCTGACCAGCGTCGAGCAGAGAATCCCCAGAGAGATTTCCAGCACTCGCCAGACCGCAGCCATGAATGCGCCGTCCGGGTGAGCCAGAGCGGGCAGCCCAACCATCGCCGCCGTATAACCGGCGAGCACAAATCCATAGGCGCGAAAGTTGCGACAACGCGCTGCGCCAGCCGTGCACAGGCCGACCCAGATCGCCAGCGAGCCGAGGAACAGTTCGGTGTTCTGCGCGAACAAGGCAATCAGCGCGACCATCACCGCCGACCCGGCCAACGTGCCGAGAAAGCGATAGAAACTCTTGGCGAACACCTGGCCGCTTTGCGGTTGCATGACGATGAACACGGTGATCATCGCGGTGCGCGGTTGCGGCAATTCAAGACGCATGGCCAGCCACAACGTGAGGAATGCGGCGAACAGCACCTTGAAAATGTAGACCCAGGTCACGCCGTCGCTGCGCGCCCAGTCGAAGAAACCCCGGCGCCATTCAAGGGAATACAGCCAGCGCAAAGGTGCGGGCAAGGGAGTCATGAAATTTTGCTCAATGGTCTAGGGCTTGAGGAACTGTGGGTGTGCCTGAAACGTCGTGCTCACTTCAAAAGGCTCGGGGTTTTCGGGGGCAGGGTTTTCTCGGCACTCGGGACGTCGTTGCCAGCGCCAAGGCCTCCGCCCAAAGCAGTCACCAGCTCAGCATGAGCACTCAACCGCGCAGCCTGAACCTGCTGCTGCACTTGCTGTTGCTTGAACAGCAAAGTCTGCGCATTGAGTACGTTGAGGTAATCGGTGAGCCCACGTTGATAGGCGATCATCGCGATGTCGTAAGTCTTCTGCGCCGTGGCCACCGATTCGGCGGCGAACGTTTGCTGCTTGTCCATCGACTCGCGGCGGATCAACTGGTCGGAGATGTTCTTCAGCGCATTGACCAGCGTCTGGTTGTATTTGGCCACGGCAATGTCATAACCGGCCGAGGCTTCACCCAGCTCGGAACGCAAG
>NZ_JBFTMK010000230.1:0-7437 GCF_056396965.1 Pseudomonas sp. 05N434 | reverse complement strand
GATCAGCGCCGCCCGCTACCTGGACGGCAAGATGCGCGAAATCCGTAGCAGCGGCAAAGTCATCGGCGCCGACCGCATTGCCGTGATGGCTGCGCTGAACATCACGCACGACCTTCTGCACAAGGAAGAACGTCCGGATGTGCAGGCCAGCGGTTCGACCCGCGAACAGGTTCGCGACCTGCTGGACCGCGTCGACCTGGCGCTGTCGACCGATCCGGATGTCACCAAGGGCTGATTCGCCAGGCCGCTTGAGTTATACTCGCATCACTCCCTGGGGTGCTTGCCAGTTGACCACGTCCCTGAGCCGATTCGCACTACCCTGGAGGTTGCACGTTGGGCTGGTGTGCATGTCCGCTAGACGGAAAGCCTTAAAGCCTACTGCATCTTCCACCTTGAACTTTCGGGTTCAAGGGCTAAGTCAGCAGCGGTTCATCCGGGGAGCCTGATTTCAATCCGATGCCGGTTTTCATACCGGCATCGGCATGTTTACGGGTACGCTTTTAGTACTCGCACTTCTGAAGCCTGAATCCATGACCGAACCTGCGCTGCTGCCCCGACCGCAACTTCGACGCATGCTGCGCAAGGCCCGCCGCGCACTGACCCCCAGTCAGCAGCGCGAGGCCGCTCGCGGGCTGTATAAGCAATTGGCCCAGCACCCACTGTTCCGCCGCGCAAAACACATCTCCCTGTACCTGCCCACCGACGGTGAAATCGACCCGCGCCTGTTGATGCGTGCCGCGCAACGTCGGGGCAAGGCGACGTACCTGCCGGTACTCAGCGCCTGGCCGCGAACCAAAATGGTGTTCCAGCGGATTCGTCCCGGTGAAAAACTCAAACCCAACCGTTTCCGTATTCCAGAACCACGGGCCAATATCGCCCGGCAACGCAAGGTCTGGGCGCTGGATCTGGTGTTGCTGCCGCTGGTGGGGTTTGACGATGTCGGCGGACGCCTGGGTATGGGCGGCGGCTTCTACGACCGAAGCCTGGCGTACCTGGCGCGCCGAAAAAGCTGGCACAAGCCGACGCTGCTGGGCTTGGCCCATGAATGTCAGAAGGTTCAACGATTGGCTCAGGCGAGCTGGGATGTGCCGTTGCAGGGCACGGTCACTGACAAGGCGTGGTATTTCGCGGACTAGACGCCACTGATATCAGCGGCGTCCAAAAGACGGGCTCAGCGCTTGAAGGCCGACGGCTGTTGCTGCGCGATCTCGACGGGAGCATCGGTCTTGTTGGCCCACAGGCTTTGGGCGTAGCCGGTGGTCACGACGCCCAAACCGAACAAAATAACCAATATCCATAATAAATCCGGTTTGCGTTTCATCGATTGCCCCCCTCAAGGCACATCAACACGATGACAGCAGCGGTTTCCGTTTGTAGGCCGTGCAGCAGCGTCAAGCTAAGAAGGCCGGCATTTTGCGACAACGTGAACCGACACGCAAACGCTGGCGTCAACCGACTGTCGGTTTGTCATAAAATTGCCTGACCACTTGTCCACCCACCTCGCAAGGAGCAAAACCATGGCTTATTGGCTGATGAAATCCGAGCCCGACGAACTCTCCATCAAAGACCTGGAGAAGCTTGGGCGAGCGCGCTGGGACGGGGTTCGCAACTACCAGGCGCGCAATTTTTTACGGGCCATGGCAGTCGGCGACGAGTTTTTCTTCTATCACTCCAGCTGCCCTGAGCCAGGGATTGCCGGAGTCGGAAAGATCGTCGAGGCGGCGTATCCGGACCCGACGGCGCTGGAGCCCGAGAGTCATTACTTCGATCCGAAGGCCACTGCCGAGAAAAACGCCTGGAGCGCGATCGATGTCGCTCACGTCGAGACGTTTTCCAAGGTGCTTAAACTCGATTATCTGAAGCAGCAAACGGCACTCGCCGAGATGCCACTGGTGCAGAAAGGCTCGCGCCTGTCGGTAATGCCGGTGACAGCCGAGCAATGGGCAGTGGTGCTTAATCTGCGCTAAATACTGCGCTACAGCCTGTGACTCTGGCTTACCTTGCCAAACGGTCAGGCTTACCCCTCAGTTGACTGACATCAAGTCGCCCTAGCACTTTCCTGTCAGACTGGGACGCAATAGACGCAGGATGCAGACATGTCGACGCACAGCCGCTCTTCGCTTTTCTTCGTTTTTTTGCTGGGGGCTGTATTGCTGGCCGCCGGAGGGTTTGGTTATTGGCGGTCGACCGTTAACCGACTGCCCCAAGGGTTGTCTGTCGGCAATGGTCGACTTGAAGCCACTGAAGTGCAGATCGCCAGCAAAACACCCGGTCGATTGGCTGAAGTGCTGGTGGACGAAGGCGACAAGGTAACCCAGGGGCAACTGTTGGCCCGCATGGACACCCGTACCCTCGAAGCACAGCGCAACCAGGCTGAAGCCGAAGTGATACGCGCCCGGGAAAATCTTTCCGCGGCCCAGGCCAATGTGAAACTGCGCCAGAGCGAGCAACTGCTTGCCCAGCAAGAGCTCAAGCGCTCCCAGGCATTGTTCAATCGCGGTTTCGCCAGCGGCCAGATCATCGACCAACAGCAGTCACGCTTCGACACCGCCAACGCAGCTGTTACGGCGGCCCGCGCACAGGTGTCCGCCGTCGGCGCAGCCATTGGCGCTGCACAGGCGCAAGTGGCTCAGTTAAACAGTGAAATCGACGACAGCAGTTTGCGAGCCCCCATCGACGGGATAATTCAGCTTCGCATGGCCGAACCCGGGGAAGTGCTCGGCGCCGGAGGGCGAGTGTTGCTGCTGATTGACCCGAATGACCAATACATGAACCTCTACCTTGCAGCCTCCGTCGCCGGACGCCTGGCGGTCGGCGATGAAGCGCGGATCCTGCTGGACGCCCTGCCCGACCAGCCACTGCCGGCAAAAATCAGCTTCGTGGCGGCCAAATCGCAGTTCACACCCAAAGAAGTCGAGACTCGCGACGAACGTCAGAAACTGGTATTTCGGGTCAAGCTACGCCTGACCCGTCCCAGCGCCGTGCCCCAGGCCAAACCGGGGATGCCCGGCAATGGTTACGTGCGCACCGCTCCCATTGACTGGCCGGCCAATCTTCAATGACCGGCCTGGCACTGCATGCCACTCGCCTTCAGCACCGCTATGGCGAACGGCATGCACTGACCGACATCACGCTCAGTCTGCCCACTGGTACCCGGTGTGGGTTGATTGGCCCGGATGGCGCCGGCAAATCCAGCCTGCTGGGATTGATCGCCGGCGTGAAGACGCTACAGGAGGGCCAACTGGAAGTGCTCGGTGGCTCGATCCAGGACCGGCGCCACCGCAACAGCCTCTACTCGCGCATCGCGTTCATGCCTCAAGGTCTGGGCGGCAACCTGTACCCTGATCTGTCGATCCGCGAGAACATTCACTTCTTCGCCACGCTGTTCGGGCTGTCCGCGGCCGAAAGCGATCAGCGCATGCACAGCCTGCTGCTGGCCACCGATCTACTGCGATTTGCCGAACGCCCGGCCGGCAAGCTGTCGGGCGGAATGAAACAGAAGCTCGGACTCTGTTGCGCACTGATCCATGAGCCGGATTTGTTGATCCTCGATGAGCCGACCACTGGCGTCGACCCTTTGTCCCGACGGCATTTCTGGGAGTTGATCGATGATGTTCGGCGCCAACGCCCGCAACTGACGCTACTGGTCGCCACCGCGTACATGGAAGAGGCCGAACAGTTCGAACACTGCCTGATGCTCGATGACGGCAAGCTGATCGCCGCCGGTTTGAGCCGCGATCTGGCGGCGGTAACCCCCAGCGGCAAGCTCGATGAAGCCTTCACCCACTTTCAGGGTGACACCGGCCACGACAACCAGCCGCTAGTGATCCCTCCCCGAACCAATGCTACGGCCGACATCGCTATCCAAGCCCATGACCTGACCCTGCGCTTCGGYGATTTCACCGCTGTGGATAAAGTCAGCTTCGCCATCGGCCGCGGCGAGATCTTCGGGTTTCTGGGCTCCAACGGCTGCGGCAAAACCACCACCATGAAAGTGCTTACCGGACTGATTCCGGCCAGCGAAGGCAGTGCCATGCTGCTGGGCAACCCAGTGAACGCCAAGGATCTGGCCACCCGCAAGCGCGTCGGCTTCATGTCTCAGAGCTTCTCGCTCTATGGCGAACTCAGTGTCCGGCAGAACCTGGACCTGCACGCGCGACTGTTCGATCTGCCCCAGGCCGACAGCACTCAGCGCATCGACGAACTGATCCAGCGCTTCAGCCTAACCAGCGTCGCCCATCAGCCGTCCGGTGCATTGCCGCTGGGTCTGCGTCAACGATTATCCCTGGCGGTGGCGGTGCTGCATCGCCCGGAAGTGCTGATCCTCGACGAACCTACCTCCGGCGTCGACCCGGCGGCGCGGGACGATTTCTGGCGACTGCTGATCGAACTGTCCCGTGAACAGGACGTGACAATCTTCCTGTCCACCCATTTCATGAACGAAGCCCAGCGTTGCGACCGCATCTCATTGATGCACGCAGGCAAGGTTTTGGCCTGCGACACCCCGGCAGCACTGCAACAGCAGTTCAACGGCCAGACACTTGAGGCCGCGTTCGTCACCTGCCTGGAACAGGCCCAGAGCCCGGGCGCGACAGAGGCGCCACCAACGCCCATCGACACAACGCTCGCACCCACCCCATCAATGAAAGACCGTCGCTTCAGCTTTGGGCGACTGCGGGCATTGGCGAGCCGTGAAGGCAAGGAACTGCTGCGCGATAGAGTACGCCTGGCCTTCGCTCTGCTCGGGGCGATGCTCATGATGGTGATTTTCGGCTATGGCATTTCCCTGGACGTGGAGAAACTCGCCTTCGCGGTCTACGACCAGGACCAGACCCCGCAAAGCCGGGCTTATCTGGAGGCCTTCCGCGGCTCCCGTTACTTCGACGAACAACCCCCGATAAGCGATCCGGCGCAGTTGCATCGACGACTGCAACGCTCGGAAATCAAACTGGCGCTGGAGATTCCCCCCGGATTCGGTCGGGATCTGTTCGCCGGTCGCCAGCCTACGGTGGCGGCCTGGCTCGACGGCGGTATGCCGTTTCGCGCTGAAACCAGCCGCAACTATGTGGAAGCGGTACACCAGGCCAACCTGGAGCAACTGGCGGATCAGTCCAGTCCCGCACCATCCCGGCAAGCGCCAGCCAAACTGGAAACCCGTTTCCGCTACAACCAGGATGTCGTCAGCGTCAACGCCATCGGCCCTGGAGTGATGGCGCTGATCCTGGCGTTTATCCCGGCCATGCTGACTGCGCTGGGCATTGTGCGGGAGAAGGAACTGGGCTCGATCACCAACTTCTACGCCACACCGCTGACCCGCCTGGAGTTTCTGTTAGGTAAGCAGGTGCCGTATCTGGCCGTCAGTCTGATCAATCTCGCCGTGCTGACAGCCATGAACCGCTGGCTGTTCGGCGTCCCTTTCAAGGGCAGCGCATTGACCCTGGCCTTCGGCGGGTTGCTCTACGTGCTGGCGACCACCAGCATGGGCCTGTTGATTTCGGCGTTCACCCGAACCCAGATCGCCGCCATTCTCGGCACCATGATCATCACCAGCCTGCCGACCATCCAGTTTTCCGGTCTGATCGTGCCACGGTCGTCCCTTGATGGCGCCGCCGCGGTCATGGGGATGCTGTTTCCGGCAGGCTATTTTCTCGATATCGCTGTCGGCACCTTTACCAAGGCGCTGGATATCCGGCAGTTGTGGCCACAATGCCTGGCGCTGTTCGGGTTCTTTCTCGGGTTCACCGGGCTCAGCCTGGCCATGCTGAAAAAGCAGGAGGTCTGATGCATAAGCTCGCGCACATCCTGCGTCTTGGCCTCAAGGAACTCACCAGCCTGCGACATGACAGTGTGTTGCTGCTGTTCCTGTTTTACGCCTTTACAGTGGCGATCTACATGCCGGCCGCGGGCTCAGTGATCGGTGTGCACAACGCCAGTGTGGCCATGGTCGATGAAGATCACAGCCCCATGTCACGCCAACTGGCCCAGATTCTGCGGCCGCCGGAATTTCAACCACCGGTGCCGCTGCCTTATGGTCAACTGGACGAGGTGCTGGACAACGGGCGGTACACCTTCGTGATCAATGTTCCAGCCAATTTTCAGGCCGATCTGCTGGGCGGCCACCAGCCGGCGGTGCAGGTTAACGTCGACGCCACGGCCATGAGCCAGGCGTTCATGGGGGCAGGCTATATCGGGAGGATTTTCCAGCGCGAGCTGTTGACCTACAGTGGCCAGGGCGATGCGGCGAGCCAGACACCCGTGCGGCTGACAACACGAGCGCTGTTCAATACCAATCTGGAGGGTGGCTGGTTCCTGGCGGTGATTCAGATCGTCAACAACATCACGATCCTGGCCATCATCCTGACGGGCACGGCGCTGCTGCGTGAACGCGAACACGGCACTCTCGACCATTTGCTGGTGCTGCCGCTGACGGCACTGGAAATCATGCTGGCGAAAGTCTGGAGCAACATGCTGGTGGTGGTGCTGTGCACCTGGGTGTCGCTGGAAGTCATTGTCAAAGGCGCCCTTGGCGTGCCGCTGGCTGGCTCCATGAGCTTTTTCTTGCTGGTAACGGCGGTTTATCTGTTCGCCAGCACGGCGCTGGGGATATTCCTCGCGACCCTCGCCCGCTCGACACCGCAGTTCGGCTTGTTGGCGATTCCGGTGATTATCCCGATGTTGCTGCTTTCCGGGGGCAGTACGCCCCTCGACAGCATGCCGCAATGGCTGCAATGGGTGATGCAGGGCTCGCCATCGACGCACTTCGTCAGCCTCAGCGCCGCGATACTGTTTCGCGACGCCGGCATTGGCGTGGTCTGGCCGGACTTGCTGGCATTGAGCGCCATCGGCCTGCTGTTCTTTACCATTGCACTGCTGCGGTTTCGCAAAAGCCTAGCGTCCTGAAGGGCCGAGTCGCCCTTCGCAGGCAAGCCCGCGAAGGGGCCGCCCCAGACAACAAAAGCCTTACTGGATAATGAGGTTGTTGAACAACAGATCCTCAACCACCGGCTTGCCGGTTTCGTCGTTCATCACTTGCTGGGTCTGCTTCAAGGCTTCCTGACGCAGCTTTTCCTTGGCTTCGACGTTGTTCATGGTTTCAGTGGTCTGCTGGGCAAACAACGCCACCAGCTGATTGCGGATCAACGGCTCATTGGCCTTCACCGCCTTGGTCGCCTCGTCACCAGTCACCCGTAGCGCCACATCGGCCTTGTAGACCTTGAGCTTCGGCGTGCCATCCAACCCATAGTTGCCCACGAACGGCGGGCTCAGGGTGATGTAGTTGACCTTCGGGGCTTCACCTTCTTTGGCTTCTTCGGCCATCGCTGCCACAGGCAGAGACAGGGCCAGCATCAACATGATCCACGCTTTCACAATTCGCTCCTTATCCGGTTTGCGGCCTAGCATAACGACCCGCCGCTCAAGCACAAGCTTATGGCTGAC
>NZ_JBFTMK010000229.1:0-10262 GCF_056396965.1 Pseudomonas sp. 05N434 | reverse complement strand
GACCAGGACAATGCGAAGAAGCTGGCTAACGGTCAGATCGATCTGTGGGCTACGGGTGATCCGGCGGGACGTTACCTGGCGCGGCTGGACGGGGTAACCGGGCTCAAGACCGTACTGCGCTTCAACAGCGCCGAGCTGTACCTGGCGCTGAACAAGGACGTGCCGGATGAGACTGTCGCCAAGCTGCAAGCCGCGCTGGATCAGTTGCGCAAGGAAGGTGTGGTGGACGACATCATGGCGCGGTATCTCTAAATCCCAACACCGAACCTCGTAGCTTACGCAAAACACTGTGGGAGGTGCGGCAAGTCAGCGGTAGACGCCATCCTTGCCATGAGCAGCCGTCGCACGATTGCCGCGCACGCTGATCATCGATTTGATGTCGATCCAGTCAATTCCCTGTGCCTTGAGCTTGGGCAACTCACGCTCCAGCACCGCCAGAGTCTGCGGATACGGATGCCCGATCATCACCGCCGAACCCTGCTTGCGCGCCAGGCTGATCGCCGTCTGTAGCTGCGTGAAGATCGCCGTTTCGGTGGGCTCGTCATCCAGAAACACGTCCCGCGAAACACTTGCCAAGCCAATCTTCTGCGCCTCGGCGGCGGCCACGGTTTGCGCACTGGTGCGGCTGTCGACGAAGAATTTGTGCCGACGCTGCAAGTCCGCCATCAGCCAGGCCATGGCCGGTTGCTGAGCGGTCATGCGGCTACCCATGTGGTTATTGATGCCGGCGGTATAGGGCACCATGTTGAACGCGGCGTTCAGGCGCTTTTCAAGTTCTTCGATGGGCAACTCGGGATGCCAGGCGAATGGTCCGGTGGCCGGGTCCATGGGCATATGCAGAATGACAGTCTTGCCGGCGCGATGGGCTTCGCGGGCGAATTCGGTGGCGTGGGGTGTATCGGGCATGATTGCCGTGGTGACCGGGCCTGGCAGGGCCAGCACGCGGCGATCCCGGGGCAGGTTCTGCCCCAGGTCATCGATGATCAGGCTCAGATAAGCCTTGTGAGGTGTGGTCGCTGTCGTGGCAGGTGCTGCGTGAGCAACTCCCGCCAGACTGCACAGCAGACCGAGTAGTAACCGCAGGCGCATCTCAGTGGCCGCGGGTGATGCTCAGCCCTTTGAGCAGGCTCAGGGCCTGGGCCAACTGGTAATCGTCATCCTGCGGCATGGCCTTGGCTTTGCCGCCCGAACCGCTCGGTTTGTCGGCGCCGCCGTTGCCATTGCCCAAGTGACCTTGCAGATCGGCTTCCTTGAAGTAATCGCCGTCCTGCTCGTTGGTGATCTTGGCCTTGCGCACTTCGATGTCCGGGACGATGCCCTGAGCCTGAATCGAGCGGCCGTTCGGCGTGTAATACAGCGCCGTGGTGATTTTCAGTGCGCGATCGTTGTTCAGCGGCAACACGGTCTGGACCGAGCCTTTGCCGAAACTGGTGGTACCCATGACCACCGCACGTTTCTGATCCTGCAGGGCGCCGGCGACAATTTCCGAGGCCGAGGCGCTGCCGCCGTTGATCAGCACGACCATTGGCACGGCTTCGCTTTCGTCCTTGCCGGTGGCGGAGAAGCGCAGTTCAGAGTTGGCGATGCGGCCCTTGGTGTAGACGATCAGGCCCTTGGTGATGAAGTGGTCGACCACTTCCACCGCCGATTGCAGCACGCCGCCCGGGTTGTTACGCAGGTCGAGGACGATGCCGCTGAGCTTCTTGCCGTTGTCCTTGCGCAGCTTGGCCAAGGCCTTGGAGACCTCTTCGCCGGTCTTGACCTGGAACTGGGTGATGCGGATGTAGCCGTAGCCGGATTCCAGCAGCTGGCTCTTGACGCTTTTCACCTGGATGGTGGCGCGGACGAGGGTCACGTCGAACGGAGTGCCGCCGTCGCGGACCAGGGTCAGGGTGATCTTCTGGCCGATCTTGCCGCGCATCTTGTCCACGGCTTCGGTCATGCTTTGGCCGCGAGTCGGCTGGCCGTTGATCTTGACGATGAAGTCGCCGGCCTGGATGCCAGCCTTGGAGGCCGGGGTGTCATCGATAGGCGAAACCACTTTGATGAAACCGTCTTCCGCGCCGACTTCGATGCCCAGGCCGCCGAATTCGCCGCTGGTGCTTTCCTGCAATTCAGCGAAGTCTTCCGGGCCCAGGTAGGCGGAGTGCGGGTCGAGGTTGCTGAGCATGCCTTTGATGGCGTTTTCCAGCAGGGTCTTGTCGTCTACCGGTTCTACATAGGCTGCCTTGATCCGGTCCATGACTTCGGCAAAGGTGCGCAACTCGTCCAGCGGCAATGGCGCCTTGGTGGTCGCAGCAGTGCCGGCAGGCGCGACCGCCGGGGCCGGTTGAGCGGCAAACGCCAGAGGCGCGCCGATCACCAGGGCGATCGTCAGGGCCAGCGAGGTAAGGCGGGACAAATGCAGCATGTCGAACGAACTCCTAATGTAGGTGACTCAACGCCTATCCTTGCGCGCGGCACCATTGCGCCGGGTCACTCGGGTGACCCTGCTGACGAATAGCGAAATACAGTGCTGGTGTGTCCTGCCCGCCACTGTTACCGACAGTGGAGATGGATTCACCGGCTTTTACCACGTCACCCGCAGACTTGAGCAGCGTCTGGTTGTGACCGTAAAGACTCAAAAAACCATTGCCGTGGTCGAGAATCACCAGCAGCCCGGCCCCACGCAGCCAGTCGGCAAACACCACGCGACCGCCGTGCACGGCATGCACCTGGCTGCCGGCGGAGGCGCTGATCATCACGCCGTCCCATTTGGTTCGGGCATCGTCGCCACGGGTTTCACCGAAGCGCGCCAGCAGTCGACCATCAACCGGCCATGGAAGTTTGCCGCGGGTGGAAGCAAAGGGGCCGCCAAAGGTCTCGCCTGAACTTGAAACCAGGGCGCCGGGCGTCGATTTGACGGGTTTGCGTGGGGCATCGGTGGCGTCTGCTGCTGCCTGAGCCTCACGTAACCGCTTTTTTTCGGCTTCCTGCTGGGCGATCAGCGCTTTTTGCCGCGCTTCTTCTGCCTCACGGGCCTGGCGGGCCAGGGTTTCTTCAATGGTTTTAAGGACTTTAGACAGGTCTGCCTGATCCTGCTCGCGGGCGGCCAGTTTCTGGTCTCGAGCTTTCACGTCGTCGTTGAGCTTGGCCAGGACTTGCTGGCGCTCCTTGCGGACCTTGTCGAGTTCGTCGCGCTGGCTGTCGAGGCTGCTTTTCTGCACCAGCAATTGCGCTTGCTGCATCGAGATGTCTTTTTCGACATTGGCCAGTTGGCGCAGGGTTTCGTTGAAATTCTTCAGCTGCTCCAGGCGGGCCTGGCTCAGGTAGTCGTAATAGGTGAGGGTGCGGGCGAATTTTTCCGGGTTCTGCTGGTTGAGCAGCAGTTTCAGGTACTCCTGGCGGCCATTCTGATAGGCCGCGCGGGCCTGGATGGCGATCAGTCGTTGCTGGTCAATGCGCGCGCTCTGGAGTTTTTTTTTCTCGGCATCGAGTCGCTGGAGCTCGGATTCGCTTTTCTTCAGCTCTTTTTGCAGCGCATCGACCTGCTTCTCGAGCTTGCCCATCTCGGTTTCGGTGCCTTTGAGGTCTTTCTGCACCCCGGATTTTTCTTCCTGCAGCTTGCCCAGCAGCTTTTTCAGTTCGGCAATGTCCTGACGCGTGGCGTCCAACTGTTGTTGGGTTTGCGTGCGCTCGTCGGCAAAGGCCGGTTGGAGCAGGCATGTCAGAGCGAGGGCTATCAGGACGCGAAGCATAGAGGCGGGCGACACCAGGGAAAGGGACGGCCTAGTATGCCCGCCCCACGCTGCAAAAAAAACGCCCAATTGGGACTGTGTGATAACTGGAGTGAAAAACACTGAAAACCAATGTGGGAGCGGGCTTGCCCGCGATGACGTCCTGACATTCAACATAGCGGTTGGCTGTCAGATCGCTATCGCGGGCAAGCCCGCTCCCACAGGGTTTGGCGGTGTTTTTGAAGAAGCGGATTACACCAGAATCGAAGTCCCGGTCATTTCCACAGGCTTCTCAAGCCCCAGCAACTTCAGCATGGTCGGCGCCACGTCGGCCAGCACGCCGCCTTCGCGAACCTTCAAGTCACGCTTGCCGACATAGATGAACGGCACCGGCTCGGTGGTGTGGGCGGTGTGGGCCTGGCCGGTGGAGGCGTCGGACATTTGCTCGACATTGCCATGGTCGGCGGTAATCAGGGCTTCGCCGCCGACTTTTTCCAGTGCCGTGACGATACGGCCGACGCAGGTGTCCAGGCATTCCACAGCTTTCACCGCCGCCTCGAATACACCGCTGTGGCCGACCATGTCGCCGTTGGCGTAGTTGACCACGATCACGTCGTAACGCTGGTTTTCAATGGCATCGACGATGCGGTCGGTGACTTCCGGGGCACTCATCTCGGGCTGCAAGTCATAGGTGGCGACTTTCGGCGACGGGATCAGGATGCGTTCTTCGCCCGGGAACGGTTCTTCGCGGCCGCCGGAGAAGAAGAAGGTCACGTGGGCATACTTCTCGGTTTCGGCGATGCGCAGCTGTGTCTTGCCGTTTTTCGCCAGGTAATCGCCCAGTACGTTTTCCAGGCTACCCGCAGCKAAAGCCGACGGCGCGGGGATGCTGGCGGCGTATTGGGTCAGCATGACGAAACCGGCCAGTTTTGGCTGGCGAGCACGTTCGAATTCCTTGAAATCGTCTTCGACGAACACGCGGGTCAGTTCGCGGGCACGGTCGGCGCGGAAGTTCATGAAGACCACGGCGTCGCCATCTTCGACCTTCACCGGCTCACCGATGCTGGTGGCTTTGACGAATTCGTCGCTCTCGCCACGTTCGTACGCGGCTTGCAGGCCTTCCTGGGCGGTGGCGGCATTGAATTCGCTGGCGCCATCGACGATCAGGTTGTAGGCCTGGGACACGCGATCCCAACGGTTGTCACGGTCCATGGCGTAATAACGGCCAATGATGCTGGCGATCCGGCCTTTGCCGAGGGCTTCGAAGGTTGCATCCAGCAATTCGATCGACGACTGGGCGCTTTTCGGCGGCGTGTCGCGGCCGTCGAGGAAGGCGTGCAGGTAGATTTTTTCGGCGCCGCGCTTGAAGGCCAGCTCAGCCATGGCGATCAGGTGGTCCTGGTGGCTGTGAACGCCGCCATCGGACAGCAGACCCATGAAGTGCACGGCTTTTCCGGCAGCGACGGCTTTATCCACCGCGGCGCAGATGGTCGGGTTCTCGAAGAACTCGCCGTCGCGGATCGCTTTGGTCACGCGAGTGAAGTCCTGATACACCACCCGGCCGGCGCCGAGGTTCATGTGGCCGACTTCGGAGTTGCCCATCTGGCCGTCCGGCAAGCCGACGTCCATGCCGCTGCCCGAGATCAGGCCGTTCGGCACGGTGGCCCACAGACGGTCCAGTACGGGTTTCTTCGCCGCATAGATGGCGTTGGATTCAGGGCTCTCACTGTGACCGAAGCCGTCGAGAATAATCAGGACCAAAGGTTTAGGCGTGGTAGTCATGGATTCCACTCGTGGCTGAATTAAAAGAGGGCGATGGAAAAGGGAGTGGCAGTTTAAAGCGAAGTTCCGGCCACGTCACCGCCGGACGGGGTTTGGCCCACCATAGTGGCTGTGTATACTGGCCGACATTTTAACGCCCTGGAACCTCCTTCGATGGTTGATCACCTGATTCAATTCGCCACCAACCACTACATTCTCGTGGGTATCTTCGTTGTACTGGCGGCCCTGCTATTGGCCTATCAGATGCAAGGCGGTGGCCGCAGCCTGAGCACCGGTGAACTGACCGGGCTGGTCAACAAGGACGCAGGCGTGGTGGTCGACATTCGTCCGACCAAGGATTTCGCCGCCGGTCACATCGTTGGCGCGTTGAATATTCCTCAGGACAAACTGGCCACTCGCGTCGGCGAACTGGAAAAGCACAAGGCCAAGACCATTATCCTGGTCGACGCCATGGGCCAGACCGCCGGTACTCATGCCCGTGAACTGGTGAAAGCCGGTTTCACCGCTGCCAAGCTGTCTGGCGGTATTTCCAGCTGGAAAGCCGATAATCTGCCGCTGGTGAAGTGATATGAACAACGTCGTCGTCTATTCCAGCGATTACTGCCCTTATTGCTCGCGAGCCAAGTACCTGCTCGAGAACAAAGGCGTGGCCTTCGAAGAGATCAAGGTCGATGGCAAGCCGCAGGTGCGTGCCGCGATGGCTCAGAAGGCCGGGCGAACGTCCGTGCCGCAGATCTGGATCGGCAACACCCACGTTGGCGGCTGTGATGATTTGTTTGCCCTGGAGCGCGCCGGCAAGCTCGACGCCATGCTCAAGGCCTGACTGCGTTACTTAGAAATAGCTAACCCTATAAGACCCGAGATCAGAAAGGATCTGAGATGACTGACCAACAGAACACTGCAGCTAGCGAAGAAGAAAACGCACCGCAATTCTCCTTGCAGCGCATCTACGTACGTGACTTGTCCTTCGAAGCCCCGAAAAGCCCGGCAATCTTCCGCCAGCAGTGGGAGCCGAGCGTCGGTCTGGATCTGAACACCCGTCAGAAGGCGCTGGAAGGCGACTTCCACGAAGTCGTGCTGACCCTGTCGGTCACCGTGAAAAACGGTGAAGAAGTGGCGTTCATCGCTGAAGTGCAACAAGCCGGGATCTTCCTGATCAAGAACCTGGACGCGGCTTCGATGAGCCACACCCTGGGCGCGTTCTGCCCGAACATCCTGTTCCCGTACGCTCGCGAAACCCTGGACAGCCTGGTGACCCGCGGTTCGTTCCCGGCCCTGATGCTGGCCCCGGTGAACTTCGACGCGCTGTACGCACAAGAGCTGCAACGCATGCAGGCGGCTGGCGAGACTCCGACCGTCCAGTAAAAAGAAGCTTTGTTTGCTCCATGAAAAAAGCGCCTTCAAAGGCGCTTTTTTCATGGAGCAAACGAAACCCGTAGTCGGATCGTGAGGTTACTTGAACCCGAGCTGACGCCAGGCCTCGTACACTGCGATGGCCACGGTGTTGGACAGGTTCAGGCTGCGGCAGCCTTCGCGCATGGGCAGGCGCAGGCGTTGTTCGCCGGGCAAAGCGTCGAGCACTTCGGCTGGCAAGCCGCGGCTTTCCGGGCCGAACAGGAAGGCATCGCCCTCGGCGAAGCTGGCATCATGGAACGGTCGCGAACCCTTGGTGGTAAAGGCGAACAGCCGAGGGTGGCCGAGGCTTTCCAGACAGCTGGCGAGGTCAGCCGATCCCCGTTCGAAACTATTCCTGCGGGTGATGGGTTCACTGGCGATTGTCGGGGTGATGGTGGGCCTGATGATCGGTCGTCTGACTGCGCCCGACCCCAGCGTTTTGCAGCAGGTCGAGGTGACCAATGATGGACTGGTGGTGTGGTTCAACAACGAGCCCAAAACCCACGGCGAGTTGGTCGACGGCAGTGTCGCGCTGTTGTTCGAGGCTGAAGGCCGTGCACAGAAAGGTCAGCTCAAGCTCAACGGCAAGGACGTGAACTGGCGAACGCGATTGAGTGATGGGGGATTGTTGCTGACGGTGGTGGCGGCCCGGCCCCTGCAGGGCGACTGGGCCGGTAGCAAGGTCGATGACCGCTGGCGGCTGGAGATCCATCTCCGAGAGCAATAAAAGAGGGAATCCCCGGCCTGCCTGTACCAAGGTTCCCGAAACGGGAGGGCTCGCGCATTGCATCGTGAGCCCGGTGTAAAGAGGGAATCCCCGGCCTGCCTGTACCAAGGTTCCCGAAACGGGAGGGCTCGCGCTTTGTATCGTGAGCCCGGTGTAAAGAGGGAATCCCCGGCCTGCCTGTACCAAGGCCCCCAAAACGGGTGGGCTCGTCGCTGTTGCGGTATGAGCCCGGTATAAAGAGGGGAATCCCCGGCCTGCCTGTACCAAGGTCCCCGAAACTGGGTAGTGAATCGAACCACTGATTGGACTATTGCAGGGGGCGTGCCAGTTTTTAATATGCTGGAATGAAAAATCGCTGAGTAGCGCTGAAAGCCCCGTATTCCGGGGCTTTTGTGTTTTTTCGGTATGGTTTTTCCTGCAGATGAGCGCGGGATTTGGGACGGGGTGCTGTGCGCAATTGCGGTTCACGGTGCATCGCCGCGGTGCACGGTGGCCCCAAAAGCATCGCGGGCAATCCCGCTCCCACAAGGTTCAATGGTGTTCACGCGACAGTGAAACCATCGAAATTCCTGTGGGAGCGGGATTGCCCGCGATTGGATCCGGAACTCAGTGAGGAGCTGGCGGCTAGTTAACCCTCATCCCCCTCATCATCATCCCCACCGTCTACCTTCATCCCCAATTCCTTGATCTTGCGCGTCAAGGTATTACGCCCCCAGCCCAGCAGCACGGCGGCGTCGCGGCGGCGGCCGGCGGTGTGTTTGAGGGCGGTTTCGATCATGATCCGCTCGAAGGCCGGTACGGCGCTGTCGAGCAGGCTCGATTGGCCACGTGCCAAAGCCTGGTCGGCCCACTGGCGCAGCGCCTGCTCCCAATTGGTTACCGGTGCTGAATCCTGCGGCAGGCTCAGCAGCTCCGGCGGCAGGTCGCTGATGTGCACTTCTCGACCTGAAGCCATTACGGTGATCCAGCGGCAGGTGTTCTCCAGCTGACGCACGTTGCCTGGCCATGGCAGGTTTTTCAGGTATTCCTCGGTTTCGCTTTTCAGCAGTTTCGGTTCCACCGCCAGTTCTTGCGCGGCGCGGCTGAGGAAGTGCTTGGCCAGGGTCGGGATGTCTTCGCGACGGTCCGACAGCCGTGGAATGTGGATGCGGATCACGTTGAGGCGGTGGAACAAGTCCTCACGGAATTTTCCGGCATGCACCAGGGTTTCCAGATTCTGGTGCGTCGCAGCGATGATGCGTACATCGACCTTCACCGGCACATGACCGCCGACGCGGTAAAACTCGCCGTCCGCCAGTACCCGCAGCAAACGAGTCTGGGTGTCGGCCGGCATGTCGCCGATTTCATCGAGGAACAGCGTGCCGCCGTCGGCCTGTTCGAAGCGCCCGCGACGCAGGTTGGCTGCGCCGGTGAACGCGCCTTTTTCGTGGCCGAACAGTTCGGACTCCATCAGATCCTTGGGGATCGCCGCCATGTTCAGCGCAATGAACGGCGAGGCCGCCCGTGGGCTGTGACGGTGCAGGGCGTGGGCCACCAGCTCTTTACCGGTGCCGGATTCGCCGTTGATCAGCACGGTGATGTTGGAGTGACTCAAGCGCCCGATGGCGCGAAACACTTCCTGCATCGCCGGCGCTTCGCCGATGATTTCCGGGGTGCGGGTCAGCGTCGGGACGACTTCCAGGCCTTGCTGTTCCTGTGCGTGTTGATTGGCGCGCTTGACCAGCGACACGGCTTCGTCGACATCGAACGGCTTGGGCAAATATTCGAACGCGCCGCCCTGATAGGACGCGACAGCGCTGTCCAGGTCGGAGTGGGCAGTCATGATGATGACTGGCAGCCGTGGGTGTTGTTCACGAATCCGCGCCAGAAGGTCCAGGCCGCTGGCACCCGGCATGCGAATGTCGGAGATGATCACGTCCGGCTGCTGGCGCGCCAGGCGGCTCATCACGCCATCGGCGCTGTCGAAGCTTTGGGTGGTCATGCCTTCCTGTTGCAAGGCTTTTTCCAGGACCCAACGGATAGAACGGTCGTCATCGACGATCCACACGGTTTCACTACGGCTCATGTCGATGTGGCTCCTTGTTCCAGTGGCAGAAAGATCGAGAACGTGGTGTGGCCTGGATGGCTGTCACATTCGATCAAGCCCTGGTGCTGGCTGATGATGTTCTGGGTAATGGCCAGGCCCAGCCCGGTACCGTCCGGGCGGCCGCTGACCATGGGGAAGAAGATGGTTTCCTGCAGCTCGGCGGGGATCCCCGGGCCGTTGTCGATGATCTCGATCTTGGTCACCAGGCGATGGCGCACGTGGCCGATGGTGAACTGGCGCATGGCGCGGGTACGCAAGCTGATGCGGCCAWGGCGCAGCTCGTTCTGGCTGCTGATGGCCTGCATCGCGTTGCGCACGATGTTCAGGACTGCCTGAATCATCTGTTCGCGATCAATCAAGACATCTGGAATGCTTGGGTCGTAGTCGCGCACCAAAGTGATGCAGCCCTGACTTTCGGCCTCCACCAACTGACACACACGCTCCAGCACTTCGTGGACGTTGCACATGGCCAGCGACGGTAGCTTGTTGGAGCCGAGCATGCGATCCACCAGATTGCGCAGGCGATCGGCCTCTTCAATGATGACGTTGGTGTAAT
>NZ_JBFTMK010000228.1:0-7445 GCF_056396965.1 Pseudomonas sp. 05N434 | reverse complement strand
TCCTACTGGCGTGCCGACCGGTGTTATGTCCACCGGTTCATCGGGCAAGGGTTCGCCTTTGTGGGTTCGGCTGATCAACGCAATGGTGCAGCCGCAGAGCACCACCGAACCGATCGCCGCCAGCACCGCCACCGGGCCGCCGTGCAGGGCGGTGACCACGTTCTGTTGCGCCGCCATGGCAACCACCACCGGAATGTACATGGCGCCCCAGAAGCCGACGCCCATCTCGCAATCCTTGGTCATGCCGCCGCGTTTTTGCATCCACAACCGCGCGCAAATCAGCAGGATCATCGCGATCCCGACCCCGCCGACGTTGGATTTCACACCCAGCAACACGCCGAGCATGTCACCCATGATCACCCCTGCCAGCGTACAGATCGCCAACAGCGCCACACCGTAAATAATCATTGTTGTAGTCCTCAAAGTGCATCGTCGGAATTGTTGTTTTTGTAGTTCGCAACCTGAGTCGGTGATCTAGGGTTGGCGGCTTCCCTCCTCACGCAACAGTGCCTGCAAGGTATCGAGCCGTGCACCGTCATAGGCAATCACGGTGCCCTGCTCGAACACCCGGCGCGCCAGCCCGGTCAACACCGCACCGGGCGGCAGTTCGATCTGTAAACGCACGCCGCGCTCGTAAGCGCTTTGCACCGTACCGCGCCAATCGACGACGCGGCACATGTTGAACGCCAGGTCGTCGCGCAAGGCATCCGTGTTGATGACGGGCCGGGCTCGACTGCCGCTCAGGTAACCCAGGGTCGGCGTTTTCAATTGCACCTTGGCGAAGGCTTCGGCCAGGGTTTTCGCCGGTGTTTCCAGCAGCGGGCAATGGGACGGCACGCTGACCGCCAGACGCTTGGCCAGACCGGCGCCACGGCTGCGCGCCAGGTCGGCAACTRCTTTCATCGCCGAATCACTGCCAGCAATCACCACCTGGTTATCGGCGTTGATGTTGGCCAGGTAAACCGGTGTATCAACACTGTGAACCTGCGCCAGCAACCCTTCCACCGTCGCCAATTCCAGACCGATGATCGCGGTCATGCCGTAGCCCTGAGGATAAGCCTGCTGCATCAGCTCACCGCGCAGGCTGACCAGATGCAGCGCATCACTGAAACTCAAGGCGCCCGCAACCACCGCCGCCGGGTAGGCACCGATGGACAGTCCCGCCACGTAATCCGGTGCCATTGATAACTGACGCGAAGCGGCGACGCCGGCAATCAGCAGGCACAGCTGAACCGCCCTTGTCGACTGCAACGCCTCGGCAGAATCGAGCAGCAAGACGTCTTCGCCAAGCACCTCGCTGGCCTCGATCAGCGTTTCCCAAGGTAAACGATGGAGCATGCCCGGCTGCTGCGCGCCCTGGCCGGGGAACACCAGCAAGCTGCTCACGCTGCTTGCTCCTGCGGGTYCCAGGGATCGTTGACCAAACACGCTTCATGGGCGTTTTTGAGTAGAACCCGTTGCGACGGGCTAGCCCATTCGCGCAGGGCGACAGCGCCATTCGGCGCCTGCAATTGCATGTCCACCAAACACTCGGCGCTGCCGAGAAGCATCATCAATGCCCGCGCTTGAGTACGGCTCAACGGCTGCGGTGTACGCAGGATCAAGTCGAGGTCGCTGCGCTCATGGAGCGCCGCAAAACCGCTGGCCAATTCGAACCCGGCGCTGCCGCTGACACCCCACACCCAACCGCAGGCGTCGAGCATCGGCCGCAGTTGCGCCAGCGCTCGCAGGGCCGGCAGGTCGCGAGTCGACTCTGCATGGCAAAGGTCTTCCGGCCTTACCCGATTCGAAATCACCGCGATCGCCATCGACGTTGCATAACGCTGCTCGCGCAAGCGCCCACGCACCCCGACCGCGATCTGATCCGGCGCGGTGATCGCGCGCCGGACTACCACCGGCTGACCCGCGCTGATCGACTCGACCACCCACCCAGGCGCATCCGCCGGCAACTGCTCCGGGGTCATCCCCCAAAGCAGGTCGTGGGCCAGAAACGTTTTCACCACTGCGCTCTCAGCAGTTGACGAACCTTGCTCGACGCTGCGCGGTTACTCGCGCCCAAGCGGCTGCTCAGATCGCGACCGCTGGTAGCGACATCGCCAATCGCCTGGTTCAGGCATTCATTCACTCGCGCCAAATYTGCTGCGGTCGGCTGCTCGATCTGCTCCACCGACAAGGTTTCCCAGAGCAACCCCAGGCTGGCAAAACTATCGATGTCATAAGCCATCGGTGGCACGCTGGCGGCCAACGCCTCCAGCTCTTCGACACTGCGCAACGTCACCCGCGCCGCCGACGCCTTGCCCATCGCATGCACCATCACCCCCGGATCGCGCAACGCGATCAGCCGGTTGGCCTGATACCCGTGAGCCAGAAACGCCCCGGACATCGCCTTGCCCACCAGCAAACCGATCACCGCATGGCCGGCCAGTCGGGCGCGGGCATAACTGTCCGCCGCACCGGCCAGGGCCTGATGAATGCCAAGGGCTTCTTCGCGCCGACCGTAAGCCTGACTCGGCACATCGACGATGGCGATCAAGGCGCGTTTGTGCGCTTTGTCAGCATCAGCGGTGATGACGTCATCCACCGCCTTGGCCAACCCCCAGCCTTCCAGCAGCCCGACCTCGCCATTGCGCGCACGAACGAACCGGTTGTCAGGATCAGCCACCACAGCGATGAAGCGAACGGGCCGGTCACCCAAGACGCCGTCAGCCACTTTCAATGAAGCCGGCAAACCCTCCACCGGTTTTGCGCCTGCACTCAAGGCGTTGAACCAGTTCAGGCCTCTGAGGGAATACGTGCTCATGAGCGCTCTCCTTGATACAGATCGCGAACCACTGACGGCTCGATTTGCGGTGCGGCGTCCAGACGAGCCAGCCGTTGCAGGTACAACTCGGCCTGACGACTGCGCTGCTGCGCTGGCAAACCGCGCTTGAGCAATTGGCTGACCTGTTGTTGCACCTGCGCCACATCGTCGGCAACAAAACTATCCACCAAACCGCTGGCGAAACGCTGCTCGCCACCGGTCAGGCTCCAGATGAAAGGACGATCCCGGGAGTCGTATTCCTCAAGCCCGGCTTCCTGTTCGATCACTTGCGGACCGTTCAGGCCCAGGCGCGCCTCCTGGGTCACCAGCAAATAGCTGCACAGCCCGGCAGCAATCGACATCCCGCCAAAGCAGCCGACGCTGCCAGCGACCACGCCAACCACGGGTTGGTACTGGCGCAGATCGACGATCGCCGCATGAATATCGGCAATCGCCGCCAGCCCGAGATTGGCTTCCTGCAAACGCACGCCGCCGGTTTCCAGCAGCAACACGGCACGGGTGGGAATGCCTTTGCGGTTATCCTCGGCGGCCAGTTCCAGCGCACCGGCAATCTTCGCCCCGCCGACTTCACCCAGGCTGCCGCCCTGAAACGCGCCTTCGATGGCCGCGATCACCACCGGCAAACCGCCAATGCTGCCCTTGGCGATCACCACCCCGTCATCGGCTTGCGGCACCACGCCCTGGCGCGACAGCCATGGCGACATGACGCGCTGAAACGGGTCGAGCAATTCGCGGAAGGTGCCGGCATCGAGCAGCGCTTTTGCCCGTTGCCGGGCACCGAGTTCGACGAAGCTCTGCCTTTCAAGGAATGGGTTGAGAAGCGCTGCGCTGTCAGTCATGACCGATCTCCTCAAAGCCCTGTTCCAGACGCAAGCGCACCACGCCAGGGGTGGCGCCGAAATCGTGGATATCGATCGCCATCGCCGGCGGCGTCTGGCCATCGAACATCCGCGCGAACAGATGCTGCCAGCGTTGTTCGCTGCCATTGACCGAGGTCTGCACCTGGATCGTCAACTTGCCCGCCAGCCCTGGTTCGATCAGCACTTCCAGATCGCCCGAGCCCACACAGCCCACCAGCGCCCTGCCCCGTGGCGGCTGCCCGGCGGGGAATTCAAAGGATAAGGTTTCCATCAAAACGCTCCCTGGGAGATGCCGTCGCGCGACTCAATGCGGTCGATGAACAGGCAGGCTGCGAGCAAGTCCGCAGCGCCACCGGGCGAGGCATTCAACGCGATTAATTGTTGGTCCAGCTCATGCAAACGACGGCGACCGGCGAGGCTGGCGCTGCCGCCGGCATCGAGCACGGCTTGCGCGCCGAGTTGCATGGTGTGCAGGCCTTGTTCGCCTGCGCGGTAAAGGACGCAGGTGTCGGCCAGTGTCGTCATGATCGCCAGCAGAGCATCGAGCCGGGCGTTCTGTTCGCCATGGCCTGCAGCACGGCTGCGTTTTAGTTGCGGCAAACCACGGTGCAGCACCGCCGGGAAACCAAGCTGCGCCTCTTCACGGGCACCGCGAACGCCGTAGCGTTGGGCGACCTGGGCACCGTGGCTTAAAGGACGTGGCGAGTAACGGTCGTCGAGCAAGGCCAGGCGTGCAGCGCGCAAAGCGATTGAGCTTGCGGCACAGGATTCAGGTTCCAGCGCGGCGGCAGTGACCAGAAGCCCCAAGGCCCAGATCGCCCCACGATGGGTGTTCACGCCGCCCGTAGTAGCGAGCATCACTTGCTCGCCTTCACGACCAATGCACCCGACAGCTTCACGCAGGGGCAGGCCGACTTCGCCGAACTCGATGGCCGCGTCCGCCATTGCCTTGAACGCCGGCCACAGGGACAACGCCGAAGCGTGCATCAGCCCGAGGTGCAAATCGGTGTGCGCACCATTGCCGCGACGGTCCACCAGCGCCGGTTTCGGCGACAGGTCCGCTTCGTCGATCAGCGCGTCGACCGCCAGGTCCGCCAGCCGTTCGGGCATCGACAAGGGCTGGGTTAACGTTTTCGGTTGCAGGTTGAATACGTGCATTACCAGCTCCTGAACTTGGCGGGCGGGTTGTAGAGGCCACCGGACCATTCCACCAGATCGGCCACGCTTTTCGCTGCGAGCAGTTCGCGAGTGGCGTCGGTGCGGCGGATGCCGAGGTCTTCGGGCAAGGCGATCAGGCCTTCGCGGCGCATGCGCGCGGTGTCTTTGGGGTTGTGGCGCAAGCCGATGGCGGTCACCCCGGCGACAGCAGCGATCRTCGCCTGGCGCTCTTCGAGGGAGCGAGCCTTGTACAAGTAGGCAATGCCTTCTTCGGTGAGCAGATGGGTGACGTCGTCGCCATAGATCATGATCGGCGCCAGCGGCATGCCGCTTTTCTTCGCCACCTCCACCGCGTCGAGGGTTTCGACGAAGGTCGGTTTGCCGCCCTCCTGGAAGGTCTCGACCATCTGCACCACGAGTTTCTTGCCGCGCTCGAGCATCGGCTCGGCCGCGTCGGTGTGGCGCATGTCGAGCCAGGCTGGCGTGCCGTGACGACGCCCGCGCGGGTCGTGCCCCATGTTCGGCGCACCACCGAAACCGGCCAGGCGACCGCGAGTCACTGTCGAAGAATGACCATCGCCATCGACTTGCAGGGTCGCGCCGATGAACAGGTCCACCGCGTATTGCCCGGCGAGCTGACTGAACATCCGGTTGGAGCGCAAGGAGCCATCGCGACCGGTGAAGAACACGTCAGGCCGGGCGGCGATGTAGTTTTCCATGCCCAGTTCGGTGCCGAAGCAATGCACGCTTTCGACCCAGCCACTTTCGATGGCCGGGATTAGGGTTGGATGCGGATTGAGCGTCCAGTTGCGGCAGATCTTGCCCTTGAGGCCGAGGGACTCGCCGTAAGTCGGCAGGATCAATTCGATGGCGGCGGTGTTGAAGCCGATGCCGTGGTTCAGCGACTGGACGTTGTGTTTTTCGTAGATCCCGCGGATCGCCATCATCGCCATCAACACATGCACAGGCTTGATGTGGCGTGGGTCGCGGGTGAACAACGGTTCGATGTAGAACGGCTTGTCCGCCACCACCACGAAATCGACCCAGGACGCGGGGATATCCACGCGCGGCAACTCGCTGACATCGTCCACCAGTTGATTGACCTGGACGATGACGATGCCGTCGCTGAACGCCGCCGGTTCAATCAATGCGGGCGTGTCTTCGGTGCTTGGGCCGGTGTAGATGTTGCCCGCACGGTCGGCCATGAAACCGGCCGAGAGCACGACGTTGGGGATCAGGTCCACCACCAGCCGCGCATAGAGCTCGATGTAGGTGTGGATCGCGCCGATTTCCAGCAAACCGTCTTCGAGCAACTGGCTGATGCGCAGGCTCTGGGTACCGGCGAACGAGAAGTCGAGCTTGCGGGCAATGCCGCGCTCGAACAGGTCCAGGTGCTCGGAACGCCCGACACTGGGCATGATCATGTGCAAGTCATGCAGCTTGCCCGGATCGGCCTTGGCCAGGGAGCGGGAAAGGAAATCCGCCTGCTTCTGGTTATTGCCCTCCAGCACCACACGGTCGCCGGGCAAGATCAACGCCTCCAGCGCCGCCACGATCTTGTCGGTGGGCAACACCACACCGTCGGCAAGCCCCTTCACCAATTCGAGACGCCGCTGCTTTTCGCTGCGCCGCCGCGTCCATCGCGAGTCGGGGGATATTGTTGTTGTCATGACCACTCCACGGGTTCGCTGTCGTGGGAGTCACCTTAGGAGTGTTGGGTGGGGGGCATCAATCAAGCAGAGAGACGGATCATTACGCTGACCGTAATGATCGAACACCGCCAGGTTTCGTCGCTCATGACACAGGGCGAATAGCCGAACCTGTACTTTGCCAATATCAGCGGTATGAACCAGGCACTGAAACACCAGATAGCGTTTGTCTGAACGGTAGCCGCACAAACGAAGAGCCGTCAGTGCAAGGGCATGGGCAGCGTTGTATGCCAGGTCGAAACGACTCGCGAAGGAAAGTGAAGACGTTTGGGCGTCCTTCAATCGATCCACAGCCGAACGCATCAGCCCTTCGCATTCCTTGCGATCCGGCGGCTCAGCTTTCAGTCCACCACTACGTAACAGGTTTTCCAGGTTCTCGTTGCTGCCCATCCTTGGACTCCAAAGGGTTTGCCCCCATCAGATTGATCTTGTCCTGCTGCGCTACCCGCACGACAAAACTATTTTCAGCCGCCAGTTTTGCGGCCCAGTCGTCGGGGGTGTAGAGCGTCGGGTTGAGGACGCGGCCCAACTGCTCCTCCATTGGTATAAGCCGCTCCATCACTTCACTGTAGTGCAGGCCCTCGCCGATCAGCATGAGATCAATGTCACTGGATGCGTTTGCCTGATCCTTGGCGATAGAGCCGTACACAAATGCCCAGGTGATCTGTTCGGCAAAGGGTTGAAGCGCCTGACGCAGAGGCTCGGTAATACCAAAGGTTTTGCGGGCAATGCCCAGCAGTTCGGCATAGATCGGGCAGTCGGGATTGGCTTGATAGTGGGTCTGGTTGCCCTGACGGGTCATGGTCAGCACGCCTGCCCGCTGCAACCGATCCAGCTCGCGCATGAGGCTGCCTTTACCCACTTGAGCCCAGCGGGCGATCTCGTTGGCGTAAAAAC
>NZ_JBFTMK010000227.1:0-7456 GCF_056396965.1 Pseudomonas sp. 05N434 | reverse complement strand
GAGGAAAGGTCCGAGGCACCAAGGTTGAGCTCCTTGTTGAGCACTTGCCAGTTACCCCCACTAGCTTTGTATTTGGCAACCACGGTATCCATCTCTGATGGCAATCCTACAAATTTTCTAGGAGGGAATGTTGGATAACTAGAGCGTTCAATCCATTCGTCAATAACGACAAAGGAGCCTCCCTGCTGCTTGAAGGCTTCTTCGTGCATATTTACATAATGCTCCGGTAGATATTCACGTGTGTCAGCAGGCCTATTTCCTTTTTCAAGGTTAATCACTTCATCGTACTTAGCCTGGGACATGGGAATATTGTCGGGTTTCGTTGCATTTGCCGAATTATTGGGCAGCTTGCAATCAGGACCAGGACACGTTGAACTCAGCCCCAACGGATCCACCCATCCCGTAGGGTTAGGCACGTACTGGTAGTTGTTCAACCCACCCGCAAGCTTGATCGGATCCGGCGTCAGATACCGTCCAGTTCCCGGATTGTAGTAGCGATGCCGGTTGTAATGTAAGCCCGTTTCGGCGTCGAAGTACTGACCCTGGAAGCGCAGCGGGTTGTCGATTTCAGCGACATCCAGCGTAGCGAGGTTGCCGTAGGCCCGGTATTTAGCCGACCACATGATCTCTCCGCTGTAGTCGGTGAGTTCTTGTGGCGTGCCGAGATGATCGAGTTGGTAATAGAAAGGTGTAGCGCTCAGCGGGCCTTCGCCATCAAGCATCGCCAAAGGGCGGAAGCTGCCGGGTTCATAAATGTAAGTGCGATAGCGGTTGTCGGCGCTTTCAGCGATGAGGCGTTCGCCTTGCCACAGGAATTCTGTGGTTTGGCCGTCTACGGTTTTGGCGATGCGTCGGCCGAAGGCGTCGTATTTGTAGCTCGCGGTGCTGCCACCCGGCAGGCTGACGCCGATTAAACGGTGCTGGCAGTCGTAACGATATTCGGTGACGAGTTTCTGCCCGGTGCCGCGACGTTCGCGGATCAGATTGCCGTGGGCGTCGTAGTCATAGTGGCGGTCGCCCTGCATGAGCAGGCGGTTGCCTTTGACGTTGGCAAGATTCGCGGCCGGCTGGTCGCCTTGGCCCAGGAGGTTGCCCGCCGGGTCGTGGGCGAAGCTTTCAGGCGTAGCTCCGCGCACACTGATCAGGCGATCGAGCGGATCGTAATGGTAGCTGCGGTTGCCTTTTCGGCTGTCGTCGATACCCGCAAGATTGCCGTTTGCGTCGTAGGCGTAGCGACGACGAAACAGGTTACGGTCCTGCTGGCTGACGGTGTGGGCTTGCAGGCGACCTTGTTCGTCGTACTGGTATTGGCTGAGCAGCAGGCCTTGTTGGCGCCGTTGTTCGCGACCGGCGCTGAACTGGTGCGTGGTCAGGCGCGAGCCGTTGAGGTCGATGCTGCTCAGGCGTCCACCGGGTTGGTGGCGGTAGTCGAGTGTGCTGCCGTCGGGGAGGCGGCAGCGGTTCAGTTGGCCGAGTTTGTCGTATTCGTAACGCGTGGTGCCCCAGCCCTGATGTTCGGTGATCAAGCGGTCTTGCAGGTCATATTCGTAGGCGAGGGGCCAATGACCGTCGTCGACGTTGACCAAACGGCCGAATGCATCATAGCTGTAGTGAATTTCCTCGCCATCGGCCAGGGTTTTCACCAGCAACCGGCCAGCGGCGTCGCGTTGGTACTCTGTGACCAACTCGCTGGCGTCGTCGCCGAATTCGGTTTTCTTCAGTAGTTGGCCGTTGAGGTCGTACTCGTAGGCGGTACGACGCCCATCGAAGCCTGTTTCCTGCTGGATCAGACCATTGGCGTAGTAGTCGAGGTGATAGTGCTCGCCACGTTCGTTTTCGATCTCGCTGAGCAGCAGGCGCGGGTTGTCGTAGCGATAGCGCAACTGGCTGCCGTCCGGATTGATGCGACGACTGACCAAGTGCAGGTTATCGGCGTATTCGTAGCGGGTGACGCGGCCCAGTTCGTCGCGTTCGGCAGTGACTTTGCCGTAGGCGTTGTAGGTGAATGCGCGCGTAGCGCCGCCTGGCAAAGTGATTTGCGCGAGGCGGTTAGCAGCGTCCCATTGGTAGTGGGTGATTGCGCCGCTTTCGTCCTGACGGGTGATCTGCCGGCCCAAGGCGTCGTAGCGATATTTGCGCTGGCCGCCGTCCGGTAACTGTTCTTCGAGCAGTTGGCCGAGGTTGTTCCAGCCCAGTTGATGACGACTGCCGTCGGGGTGACGGATTTCCAGCAGACGGCCTTGGCGGTTGTAACTGTAGTGGGTCGAATTGCCGTCCGGGTCGACTTGTTCGGTGATGTCGCCCTGATCGTTGCGCCAGTATGTCCACTTTGCTGGGCCACGGTTCACCACACGGACGTAGCCGTGGTAGTACTCGTAAGTGGTGGGGGCGTCTTCTGGCGGAATCACCGCAACCAGTCGACCGGCTTCGTTGTACTGGTATTCGGTGACCGCGCCGAGGGGGTCTTTTTCGGCGATCAGGCGGCCCTTGTCATCGTAGGCCTTCAGGTGTTCGGCACCATCCGGGTCGACTTTGGCGACCAGTCGAGCCTGATCGTCGTGGGTGTAGACTTCTTCGCTGCCGTCAGCGTTGGTAACGGTGACGCTGCCCTTGTCATCCCAAGCGTAGTGCGCGTCCATCTGGGAGAAGCTTGCCCAGTGGTGGATGCAGCGGGCTGACTTGCCTTCTTTTTCCCATTCCCAGTAGAAACTGGCACCTCCGGCCAGTTGCCGCTCGAGAATGACGTTCTGGTCGTTATAGGCATAACGCTCGGCTTCACCGGCGGCGTTTTTGGCTTCGATCAGGCGGTACTGGGCGTCGTAGCCATAGGTGACCAGGGTCTGGACAGTGCTCCAGGCATCTTCCAGGTTATCCGCCGGGCTAAACTGCTGGTAGTCGATGGCGACGATGTGTTTGCGGTCGTAACGCACGAGGAGGGCGCGACCGGCGCCGTTATCGACACGTTTGATTCGTCCGTGAATGTCACGGGTGATGTGCAGGCGGTTGTCGTAGTTGTCGCTGATGGCGATCAGCGTCGCGCCTTTGCTGTTGTAGCGGAAGTGGTAGAACTGGGTGCGTTCGCCGGCTTGGGTGAGGATCAATTCGGACGGATCGTCGCCAAGGAAAATTGCCGCTTCCGACAGGCTGTTGGTGATCGCCGGGCGCTGCACGCTGGGCAACGGGAAGGTGGTGACGCGGTTTTCGTGGTCGGTCCAGACCACCTCATCGTCGTTGATGTCGACGCGTTGCGCCAGGGCATGGCTCCAGCCGTAACCGAGGCCACAGTCGATTTCTGCGGCGCTGGTGCGATAGAGGCGCGTCCAGCTGAAGGGCAGCAGGCCACCGAGTTCACCGTCGGTCAGCGTCAGCAGCTCTTCGCCAGTGACCATCGATACGGGGCAACCATTGGTGCAGGTTTTCTTGGCGCAGGCAGCGCTTTTATCGTCAGGTGTTTTCGACTGAGTAGAAGCGTCGTCGACCTTTTCCTTGGGCTCCAGCTTGGTTTGTTTTTCGGTTTTCTTACGCGGAAACGAAGAGGCATCCTTCACCTCCTGCTTCGGTGTATCCGTGGTTTTCGGCACCTGACTCTTCGAGCCGTTGGCCGCCGCTTCGTCGATCTTTATCGCTGCCGTTTTTGTCGGTTTCATCGGCACGTTCTTGGCGCTGGCGATCACTGGTTTCGACACCTCGGCATGCGCCGGCAAGCTGTGCTCGCCACTCAACTTCATCAATGTCGCGGCCAGTTCTTCGAGGTATCTGACGGCCTCACCGGACTTGACGGTGGACAGGACCTTGGTCCCGACGCGCACCGCGATACCGGCACCGCCAGTTAGGCAGATACCCACCAGCACGTTGATCAGGAACTCGGACGCCATAGCGGTCACCACGTCGACAACCACTTGGGGCGGCAGCATGCCGACCCACGCCACAATCGCCGCGACGTAGATGAACATCAGCGGTTCGTCGCTGAGGATCAACAGCCCCGAGGCAATCGATTCCTTGGACGCGGCATAGAGTTTGTCGATCTCGATGTCCGACAGATATTTGCGCAGTTTTTTGAGGTTTTCCTTTGGGTGCGCGAGCAATTCGAACAGGCTCTTGATGTCGTCCCACAGCCGGAGCAGGGCTTTCTCCAGGCCATCCATCGCGCGTTTGAGCAGAATGACCRAGCGGCCCATGCGGTCAGCTGCCGAGTAGCTGGCCCACTGTGGCTGGAACTTGCCCGACCATTCGCTTTGCAGCCAGCCGTTGAGTTTGCCGATCACGCCCTGATAAGAGTCGTAGAGAGCTTTGACATTGCTTTGGGATACGTTCGGGAAAAAGGTAATGCGGTACATCTGGCCCTTTTTGCAGCCGTCGATCACTTTGATGCCGCTCGGGCCGATCGTTGTTTCAATAACGGGACCGGTGACGTCGTCGTAGAAAGTGCCTTTGGTGACGGGTTCCAGTTTCACTGGCGTGTTGCCGATCGGTACGAAGCGCGCCGACTCGAACATGTGGATCAGCGTGAAGTCGCCCGCCAGGGGGCAAGTCGCGTAGGTCTCGACCTTACCGGTTTTGGTCTTGCGTTTGGTCACGCTGACTTCATTGCCGACTTTGAAAGTCTGGTCGACATCCAGTGCCCAGCCGGTCAGGAAGCCGTCCGCCCAGTCTTTGTAGTCGCTCAGGCAATTCTTGAAGTCTTTGAGAATCAGGTTCACGTCAGGGGTTTTGGCGTCCAGCACGCGCAGGACCAAGGTACCAATCGGGGTATTCATGACGTGACTTCCTTTGTCAGCTGAGCAGCAAGACGCTCTGCCAAATCTTCTGTATTGGATTGTTGGCGAACGAAGCGTTCGACCTTGTGGCGCAAGTTACTTTCGGGGAAGGCGAAGAACAGTTCCGGGCAGTCCTCTCCCAGCCACTGCATCAGGTTGTCGACGACGGTGGTGTGGTCTTTTTCCGCCAAGCTTTCGAGCAACTTCTGCGGCACTTCCCACCACGGCCATTCCTTAGCTGGCGGAACGGCCCTCGACCCCACTTCCAGGCTCTGGCCATTGATCAGATACCGATCAAACACCGGCAATATCTCACCCGCGCCTGCACCCAGCCCTTCAAGAGTCGGGTAGATATGCCGCCCATCCCAGAAACGGAAAAACACTTCGGTCCCATCGGGCATGCGCACCTGAGTCAGGCTGCGAAGGTGTTCGAACACCATGTTCGGCTCACTGGTGGATACCGCCAACCAACCCCAGTCCTGAGCATCGGTTTCGGCAATCCATCGCAGAAAGCCGGCATTGGGTTTCACCTCGGCAAGGTAGGGCATGACGGGCTGCCAATCGGCATAAGGCGTGCCGCTCCAGATCGGGATCAGTTCCGGCGCCATTTGTTGCTGGTAGAAGGCCTTCAGTGGCTCGGCATCACTGGCCGCACTAACAATCAAGTACAACCGCTCACCCGTCTGCAACGGCCGTTCAGCCAGCCACGCCTGTGGAGTCATCAGATCAGATCGCACAAGCACCTGCCTTGCACTTCTCGCACTCTTCACAGAACGGCGCGTTGCGTTTCAGGGTGTTGATCTGCGCCGGCGTCAGTACCGCGCCAGCCTTGTCGGCATCAGCCTGTTTCAGCGCGCCGGGCATCAGCGGTGCCGCCCCGGTTCCGCTGCCGGGGCTGCCGCCGGAGTTCATGTTGATCACCGGTCCGCTCAGCGTCACGCCGCTGGCGTCGATCTTGATGAAGCTGCCGCCGCCCTTGAGGGTGAGTTCGCTGCCGGCTTCGAGCACGACTTTCATGCCGCTGCTCAGGTGGATTTCCTGGCCGGCTTCGATGAATTGGCCGGTGCCGACCTTGATGTGCTGGTTGACGCCCACGGTGAGGTGGTCGTTGGCGCGGGCTTCGACTTTGCGATCGGCATAGACGGTGTGGTGTTCTTCGGCCTTGAATTCGCTGTAGCTGTTTTGCTCAACGGTGTCGTGGCGTTCGTTGCCGACGCGGATTTTCTGGTCGTGCTCGACGTTTTCGTCCCAGTCGCGCTGGGCGTGCAGGAAGATCTGCTCCTGGCCCTTTTTGTCTTCGATACGCAGCTCGTTAAATCCGCCGCCGCCCGGAGAGCTCAGGGTTTTGAAGGTGCTGCGGGTCTTGTTCGCCGGCAGGGCGTACGGGACGACGTTTTCCTTGTGGTACAGGCAGCCGCTGATTAGCGGTTGGTCGGGGTCACCTTCGAGGAAGCTGACCAGCACTTCCATGCCGATGCGTGGAATGGCGATGCCGCCGTAATGGGCGCCGGCCCAGGCGGAGGAGACGCGCAGCCAGCAGCTGGTCTTGTCGTCGGCCTGACCTTCGCGGTCCCAATGGAATTGCACTTTGACGCGGCCGTATTGGTCGCAGTGGATCTCTTCACCCTTGGGGCCGGTAACTACGGCGCTCTGGCTGCCGAGGATCCGTGGCTTGGGGTGGTTCAGCGGCGGGCGGTTCGGCACGTCCCAGGGGGTGGCCTGGAAGCGGTTGCGGTAGCCCTGGTGGAAATCGTCTTTCAGATTGGTGGTGTTGCTGGTCACCGACTCTTCCAGCACTTGCGGCTGTTTGCCTTCGTGGAGGATTTCGGTGAGCAGCCACAGGTCGTTCCACTTGGCTTTCGGGTGTTGGGTCAGGGCCAGGAAGTGGCCGCTGACCAGCAACGGCTGATCGCTGCGGCCTTCGGCCAACTGGAAGTCGCTGCGGTGACGCTCGAGGGCGCGTTTGGCCAGGTGCTTGCCGCGTTCGCGGTCGATGAAGCGGCCGGGGTAGTCGTAGTCTTCGAGGTCGGGCAGGGCGTCGCCACGGTTCTCGCTTTCCAGTTTCAGGCGCGGTTTTTCGAAGTCGTAATCGCGGCGGGTGGTGCGGCTGGTGCGGGTTTCCAGGCGCAGGTCGAAGCGCTTGATTACCGGGTCGTTGGCGACCATGCCGGAGTCTTGCTGGTAGGCCACGGGCGCGAGTTTCGGGAACACCGTCTGGTCATCGCCGAACACCAGCTTGTGGGCCGTGGCGCTGTGCTGGAAGTGGTAATGGATACCTTCTTCCTCGCACAGGCGCTGGATGAACTGCAGGTCCGATTCATCGTATTGAACGCAGTAAATGCGCTCGGGATAAATCGCCCCGACTTTGAATTCGTAGGCATTGCCTTGGATGCCGTGTTCTTCGAGGACCATGCCGATGATTTTCGGCACGGTGAGGTTCTGGAAGATGCGTTGGTTGATGCGGTGCGCCAGGTAGGACAGCTGCGGGCGCAGGGTCACAGCGTAGCGGGTCAGGCGTTTGCCCGAATCGCCCTGGGCGGCGCGGTAGATCTGGCCATGAATGCCGCTGCCGTCAGGCGAGAGCTGCAAGAAGGCCGGTTTGTGCAATAGCGTTTCGAGGTCCAGGGACGGCTGCTCGCTGACCAGCTCCACCTCAAACACAAAAGGCTGGCTGATGGCTTCCCGACCTTGCAGGGCAA
>NZ_JBFTMK010000226.1:0-7477 GCF_056396965.1 Pseudomonas sp. 05N434 | reverse complement strand
GGGAGCTTGCTCCCGCCTGAGTGCGCAGCACTCACAAAAGGGGCCGCTGCGCAGCCCAGCGGGAGCAAGCTCCCTCGCCACAAAAGCTCGCTCCTACAGGAATTTGCGTCGGCTGCCGGCCGTGTCGTTTACGACTGTTCGATGGAAATTGTCATGTCCAGGTTTTCTGCTGACACACGTTTGGGCGCTGCCCAGGCTTTTTTTGCCCTGAACCCATCCCGCGTTCGCTTCAGGCACGCCACCGCTGTTCTTTGCGGCTTGTTGCTGACGCCAATGGTGCTGGCCGATGAACACGCCGGCCACACCGAAGAACTGAGCCCGACGGTGATCACCGCCATCGCGCCGAGCTCGCCGCTGACCGTCGTCACCAACCCCAAGGACCCGCGCCAACCGGTGCCGGCCAGCGACGGTGGTGATTATCTGAAGACCATCCCCGGCTTCGCGCTGGTGCGCAACGGCGGCACCAATGGCGACCCGGTGCTGCGCGGCATGTTCGGTTCGCGCCTGAATATCCTCACCAACGGCAGCATGATGCTCGGCGCCTGCCCCGGCCGGATGGACGCTCCGACCTCGTACATCTCACCGGAAACCTACGACAAACTCACCGTGATCAAAGGCCCGCAAACCGTGCTCTGGGGCCCCGGCGCCTCCGCCGGCACCATCCTGTTCGACCGGGAGCCGGAAAGCTTCGGCGAACTCGGCACCCGGGTGAATGCCAGCGTATTGGCCGGCTCCAACGGCCGCTTCGACAAAGTGGTGGATGCCGCCGCTGGCGGGCCGCTGGGTTACGTGCGCGTGATCGGCAACACCGCGCACTCCGATGACTACAAGGACGGCAACAACGACACCGTGCCCTCGCGCTACGACAAATGGAACGGTGATATAGCGCTGGGCTGGACGCCGAACGCCGACACCCTGCTGGAATTGACTGCCGGCAAAGGCGACGGCGAAGCCCGTTACGCCGGGCGTGGCATGGACGGTTCGCAGTTCTTGCGCGAAAGCCTGGGCCTGCGCTTCGAGCAGTCGAACATCGGTGAAGTGCTGGATAAGGTCGAGGCGCAGGTCTACTACAACTACGCCGACCACGTGATGGACAACTACACCCTGCGCACGCCGTCCGGCACCGGGATGATGGCCGGTCCCATGGCCTCCAATGTCGATCGCCGAACCCTCGGCGCGCGGATCAAAGCCACCTGGCGCTGGGCCGATGTGCAACTGATCAGTGGCCTGGACGCGCAAACCAACGAACACCGCCAACGCAGCGCCATGGGCGTCGACGCCTACAAGGATGTGCCGCGCAACAAGGACGCCGACTTCCACAACTACGGCGTGTTCAGCGAACTGACCTGGTACGCCGCCGACCGTGATCGGCTGATCACTGGCGCACGACTGGACCGTGCTTCGGCCAAGGATTATCGGCAGACCATCGGCTCCGGGATGATGGCCCGCCCCAACCCGACCGCCGACGACACCCGCGCCGATACCCTGCCCAGCGGTTTCGTGCGTTACGAGCATGACCTGGCCGACAGCCCGACCACGCTGTATGCGGGCCTCGGCCATGCCCAGCGTTTCCCGGATTACTGGGAGCTGTTTTCACCCAAGTCCGGCCCTGCCGGTTCGGTGAATGCGTTCGACGCGATCAAGCCGGAGAAAACCACCCAGCTCGACTTCGGCCTGCAATACAAGACCGCCGACCTCGAAGCCTGGGCCTCGGGATATGTCGGGCAGGTGCGTGACTACATCCTGTTCAACTACACGCCGGGAATGATGGGCATGACCTCGCAAGCCGAGAACATCGACGCGCGAATCATGGGCGGCGAACTCGGTGCAGCCTACAAACTGACGGCCAACTGGAAAGCCGATGCGACCCTGGCCTATGCCTGGGGCAAGAACAGCAGCGACGGCACTGCCCTGCCGCAAATGCCACCGCTGGATGCGCGCTTCGGCCTGACCTACAGCGAAGATAACTGGAGCGCCGGCGCCTTGTGGCGGGTGGTCGCGGCGCAAAACCGCATCGACCGGAACAAGGGCAACGTGGTCGGCAAAGACTTCGACAAAAGCTCGGGGTTCGGCGTGTTCTCGCTCAACGGCGCGTACCGGATCAACAAGAACTGGAAGGTCAGCAGCGGCGTCGACAACTTGTTCGGCAAGGCCTACGCCGAACACCTGAACCTGGCCGGTAACGCCGGTTTCGGCTTCCCGGCCAATGATCCGCAAGCCATCAACGAACCGGGGCGCACGCTCTGGACCAAGGTCGACATGAGCTTCTAAGAGCATCGCGGGCAAGCCCGCCCCCACAGCTTCAACACCGCCGTGGGAGCGGGTTTGCCCGCGAATGACTGCGCAGCAGTCACCAGACAATGACAAAAGATCCAAGCCTAGCGGAGCACTTGAAGTGAAACAGCCCAAACCGAATTTCTACAACCTGGCCTGGCGTTGGCATTTCTACGCCGGCCTGTTCGTCGCGCCGTTCATGGTGATGCTGGCCCTGACCGGCATCGTCTACCTGTTCAAACCGCAACTCGATCCGTTGATGTACGGCAGCCTGCTGAACGTCCCGGCCGGTCATCACACAGTCGCCGCCGATGACCTGCTCAAGCGGGTAAAAGAGGCGTATCCACAAGGCCAGATCAAACAATACCTGCCGCCAGTGAACGCCGAACGCAGCGCGCAATTTGTGGTGATCAATGAGGGTCATGAACTGAACGTGTTCATCGATCCGTACCACGGCGATATCCTCGGCGAGCAGGATGCGAAGAACAATCTGCAGGCGCTCGCACGCTCGATTCACGGCGAGTTGATGATCGGCACCGTCGGTGATCGGCTGGTGGAGCTGGCCGCCGGTTGGGGTGTGGTGTTGGTGGTCTCCGGGGTATTTTTGTGGTGGCCGCGTGGCCAGCGCGCCGGCATTCTCTGGCCGCGCTTGAACAGTCGCGGCCGCGTGCTGTGGCGTGATCTGCACGCAGTGACTGGCTTCTGGGGCGCGGCGTTTTTGCTGGTGATGCTGCTCAGCGGCATGACCTGGACCGGCTTCTGGGGTAAGCAATACGCCGACCTCTGGAACCGCTTTCCGGTCGCCATGTGGAATGACGTGCCCAAGTCCGACGTCGAGGCCCGCAGCCTCAACAGCGCCACACGCCAGACCGTGCCGTGGGCCATGGAAAACACGCCGATGCCAATGTCTGGCGACCATGCCGAACACATGGCTCACGCCAGCACGCAAGCCGGCCCGGCGGCGCCGACCATCAGCCTGCAAGACGTGCAAAACATTGCCGTGCAGCGCAAGGTCGAGCCCGGCTACAGCATCACCTTCCCGACCACCGCCACCGGCGTGTTCACCATCGCGGTGTTCGCCGACGACCCGCGCAACGACGCCACCCTGCACGTCGACCAGTACACCGGCGACGTCCTCGCCGACGTGCGCTGGCAGCATTACAGCAACGTCGCCCGCGCCACGGAAGTCGGCGTGATGCTGCACGAAGGCAAGATGTTCGGCCCGTTCAATCAGATCATCGTGCTGCTGATCTGCCTGATGATTTTGCTCAGCGCCGTCAGCGGCGTGGTGATCTGGTGGAAGCGTCGGCCACAGGGCAAGTTCGGTGTGCCACCGTTGCGTCACGACCTGCCGAAATGGAAAACCGCAATGGTCATCATGCTCGCCCTGGCGGTGATGTTTCCGTTGGTGGGGGCTTCGCTGGTTGTCGTGTGGCTATTGGATTGGGGGCTGCTGTCGCGCCTGGGCCGGCAAATTGAATCCACCTCACCTTCATCATGAAACAGGCGAGATACGCGTACGCGTAAAGCCAATACAATGCGGGCCAGCATTGAGTCCTTGGCAAACCGCCAAGTTTTTGTGGCGAGGGAGCTTGCTCCCGCTGGGTTGCGCAGCGACCCCAAACCTGACGCCGCGGTTTCTGAGGGGATACCGCGTTGTAGGGTTTTACGACTGCTGCGCAGCCGAGCGGGAGCAAGCTCCCTCGCCACAGGTGTGTGCTGGCTTGAACGATCATCAGGAATGAAATGACCTCGCTGAACCTCACCAACCTCGCCTGGACACCCCTGGGCCACGGCCACTGCCATCACCAGTTCCAGCTGCGTGACGCCTCCTTGCACGTGGCAGCCGGTGAGTTCGTCGGGTTGATCGGCCCCAACGGCAGCGGTAAAACCAGCCTGCTGYGGTGCGCTTATCGCTTCAGCAAACCGGAACATGGCGAGATAAAACTCGACCATCACAACGTCTGGAAGCAGTCCTCACGCTGGTGTGCGCAACGCATCGCCGTGGTGTTGCAGGAATTTCCCGACGCCTTCGGCCTGACCGTCGATGAAGTGGTCGCCATGGGCCGCACGCCGCACAAAGGACTGTTCGACGGCGACACCGTGCACGACCGCAACCTCGCGGCCCACGCCCTGGAATCAGTCGGCCTCAAGGGCTTCGAAGACCACGCCTTCGCCACCCTGTCCGGCGGTGAAAAGCAGCGCGTGATCCTCGCCCGCGCCCTGGCCCAGCAACCGCAATTGCTGATCCTCGATGAGCCGACCAACCACCTCGACCCGCGCTATCAACTGGAACTGCTGCAACTGGTCAAACGCCTGCAGATCGGCACATTGGCGAGCATCCACGACCTCAATCTGGCGGCAGCCTTCTGCGATCGGCTGTACGTGATCCATCACGGTCGCATCGTGGCCAGTGGCACCCCCAAAGAAGTCCTGACCACACACCTTTTGCACAACGTGTTCGGCGTCGACGCCCTGATCGATGACCATCCCTTGCACGGCTACCCACGAATCACCTGGATAACCCAACCATGACTTTGCGTTCCCTGCTTTGCGTCGCGTTGTTGCTGGGCAGTGCCCATGCCTTCGCCGAGGCCACGAAATACCCGCTGACTGTCCAGAGTTGCAACCGCGCAGTGACCTTCAAGCAAGCGCCGAAACACGCGGTCAGCCATGACATCAACATGACTCAGATGATGCTCGCCCTCGGTCTCAAACCCAGGATGGCCGGCTACAGCGGCGTGACCGGCTGGAAATCGGTGACGCCCCAGATGCAGACCATCCTCGATGGCTTGCCGGAGCTGGCAGCCAAGTATCCGTCGGTGGAAACCCTGCTCAACGCCAACGTCGATTTCTTCTTCGCCGGTTGGGACTACGGCATGCGCGTCGGTGGTGACCTCACGCCGCAAACCCTGCAACCACTGGGGATCAACGTCTACGAACTCACCGAGTCCTGCGCGTTCGTGATGAAGCGCCCACCGGCCAGCCTGGATGACACCTATAACGACCTGCGCAACCTCGGCAAAATCTTCGACGTGCAGGATCGCGCCAACGCCGTGATCGCCCGGATGCAGGCGCAAGTCGCCGAGGTGCGCCAGGATCTGCCAGCGGACAAGCCTCGGGTATTTCTCTACGACAGCGGTGAAGACCGGGCCATGACCTCCGGGCGCCTGGGCATGCCGCAGGCGCTGATCGACGCGGCCGGCGGGCGCAACATTCTCGATGACGTCGAGGCGAGCTGGACCCGGGTCAACTGGGAAAACGTGGTCGAGCGTAATCCGCAGGTGATCGTGATCGTCGATTACGGCGAAGTCACCGCTGAACAGAAGGAGCAGTTTTTGCTGAACAACCAGGCCCTGCAATCGGTGGACGCGATCAAGAACCAGCGCTTCATCGTCATTCCTTACGTACAGGCCACCCCGGGGATCGACAACGTGCTGGCGGTCGAAACCCTGGCCAAGGGTTTCCACGGCGAATGATCGACCGTCGCTATGCCTTGTTGCTGATCGGCCTCGGCGTGCTGTTGCTGATGTCGTGTGTGGTGTCGCTGGGTTTTGGCCCGGCGCGGGTGCCGGTGGACGTGGTGTGGCGGATTCTGCTGCACAAGGCGCTCGGTGTTGGCGAGCAGAACTGGACGGCCGGCCAGGAACACATCGTCTGGCTGATCCGCGTGCCGCGCATGTTGCTCGGCGCGCTGGTGGGCGCCGGCCTGGCGCTGATCGGTGCGGTGCTGCAAGCGGTGACGCGCAATCCATTGGCCGATCCGCACTTGTTGGGCGTGACCTCCGGCGCGACCCTCGGCGCGGTGATCGTGGTGTTGCATGTCGGTGAAATCGTCGGCCTGCTGACCTTGCCCATCGCGGCGTTTATCGGCGCGCTGTTGAGCATGCTGATCGTGCTGATGATCGCCAACCGTCATGGGCGGCTGGACAGTGATCGGTTGCTGCTGTGCGGTGTCGCGGTGTCGTTCGTGATGATGGCGATTGCCAACCTGCTGCTGTTTCTCGGTGACCATCGCGCCAGTTCGGCGGTGATGTTCTGGATGCTCGGCGGCCTCGGGCTGGCGCGTTGGGAATTGCTTGCCGTGCCCGCCGCGAGTGTGTTGCTCGGGTTGGTGTTGTTGCTGGGCATGGCCCGGCCGTTGAATGCGTTGATGGCCGGTGAACAGACCGCCGTGACCCTGGGCCTCAATGCCCGCACCGTACGGCTGCGGGTGTTTTTGATTGCCTCGCTGATGACCGGGGTGCTGGTGTCCATCAGCGGCTCGATTGGTTTTGTCGGGCTGATGGTGCCGCACATTGCCCGGCGATTGGTGGGTGCCGAGCATCGGCGGTTGCTGCCGGTGTGCGTGTTGTTGGGCAGCCTGTTCCTCGTCTGGGTCGACGTGGCCGCACGCACCCTGATCGCCCCGGAAGACCTGCCCATCGGCGTCGCCACCGCCGCGATTGGCGGGCTGTTCTTCATCGGTCTTATGCGCCGGCGCTGACTCACCGCTCCCACAGGGTGATCGTTCCCACGCTCCTGCGTGGGAATGCCGCCAGGGACGCTCCGCGTTCCGCTTTGAATGTTTAACGGATGTATCAGAACTCAGACCTTTCCCACGCATCTTTCAGGTTGTCCGTCGGAAGCGGGCTCTCTAGTCTTTGGCTGTCGCTGACAACTCAGCGATCGGGCGTGAGAACCCGGTAGCCCTGTTAATCCAACATCAGTACCACCATAATTGCCGCCAGCTTACCGCTGCGTGCAATGCTCTATGGCGGCTGTGTGCGGGCGGACTTCGGTCCGGCCGGGTTTGGGGTACGACCGGTTTCTCACTCCGCACATAGCTGCCACCCCTTCATCGCGTGAGAAACGATAAGTGGTGGCTCCATTTGATTTGGTGCCCCTAATGAATAAAAAAATTGTTCCCGATCCACCCGTCAACACCAGCACTCCCGACCCCGAAACCTTGCGCGCTGAAGACCTGCTCAAAGACCGCGAAGCCATAAAACGCGCCCTCGACTACTATCTCGATCCCCCGGCGCCCTACACCGAAAAACCCCGCCGCCCCAGCACCATGTTCATCGTCGCCCCGAATATGGATACCGAAAGCCTGCTGGCCCACGCCTGTGAATCGTTAGCCACGGCGAGTGTCCTGGCCAGCGACTTCGCCAACGACCTGACCGCCCCGCAGCGCTACACGGCGCTGGCGATTCAACAGAGC
>NZ_JBFTMK010000225.1:0-7506 GCF_056396965.1 Pseudomonas sp. 05N434 | reverse complement strand
CTAAAATGTCGACCAAGCGTAAGCGTCAACTGCGCGGTAGCAGCTTGCTGCATCCGTCTGACGTGGCAAAAGTCGAGCGCATGCTGCGCCTTCGTTAATTTTAGTCAAGAATAGAGGAAGTAACTCATGGCTCGTGTAAAGCGTGGCGTCATTGCCCGTAAACGTCACAAAAAAATTCTGAAACTTGCTAAAGGCTACTACGGCGCTCGCTCGCGCGTATTCCGTGTTGCCAAGCAAGCGGTAATCAAGGCAGGCCAATACGCCTACCGTGACCGTCGTCAGAAAAAACGTCAGTTCCGCGCTCTGTGGATCGCTCGTATCAACGCTGGTGCACGTATCAACGGTCTGTCCTACAGCCGTTTCATCGCCGGCCTGAAAAAAGCGTCCATCGAGATCGACCGTAAGGTTCTGGCYGATCTGGCAGTGAACGAAAAAGCGGCGTTTGCTGCGATTGTCGAGAAAGCTAAAGCCACCTTGGCTTAAGTACCCCCGACAGTCACCCGGTCTCACCTCTGTGGGGCCAGGTGTTAAACGTCATAAATAGGGGAAGAGCCTTCAAGCTCTTCCCCTATTTTGTATCTGGAGTCTGTACATGGAAAACCTGGATGCGCTCGTCTCTCAAGCACTAGAGGCTGTGCAAAGCGCTGAAGATATCAATGCCCTGGAGCAAATCCGGGTTCACTACCTTGGCAAAAAGGGTGAATTGACTCAGGTGATGAAGACCCTGGGGAATTTGCCGGCAGAAGAGCGTCCGCAAGTCGGTGCGCTGATCAACGTTGCCAAGGAGCGTGTCACAGAGGTTCTCAATGCGCGCAAGGCGTTGTTCGAGGAGGCCGATCTTGCGGCCAAGCTCGCCGCCGAATCCATTGACGTGACCCTGCCTGGCCGCGGCCAGACCTCAGGCGGTCTGCATCCGGTTACCCGGACTCTGGAACGTATCGAGCAGTTCTTCACCCACATTGGCTACGGCATCGCCGAAGGCCCTGAGGTCGAAGACGATTACCACAACTTCGAAGCGCTCAACATCCCAGGCCATCACCCGGCCCGGTCGATGCATGACACCTTCTATTTCAATGCCAACATGTTGCTGCGCACCCATACCTCGCCGGTACAGGTCCGCACCATGGAATCGAAACAGCCGCCGATCCGCATCGTCTGCCCAGGCCGTGTGTACCGCAGCGACTCCGATATCACCCACTCGCCGATGTTCCACCAGGTCGAAGGCCTGCTGGTCGACCGCGATATCAACTTCGCCGACCTGAAAGGGACCATCGAAGAGTTCCTGCGCGTGTTCTTCGAAAAAGAACTTGCCGTGCGTTTCCGCCCTTCGTATTTCCCGTTCACCGAGCCATCCGCTGAAGTCGACATGGAATGCGTGATGTGCAGCGGTAAAGGCTGCCGTGTCTGCAAGCAGACTGGCTGGCTGGAAGTCATGGGCTGCGGCATGGTTCACCCGAACGTGCTGCGTATGTCCGGGATCGACCCGGAAGAGTTTTCGGGCTTTGCCTTCGGCATGGGCGTTGAGCGTCTGGCCATGCTGCGTTACGGCGTGAACGACTTGCGTCTGTTCTTCGACAACGACTTGCGGTTCCTCGCGCAATTTCGCTAGTCGTAACGAATTCTTAGGAGAGCAGGATGAAATTCAGTGAACAATGGCTGCGTGGCTGGGTAAGCCCGCAGGTAAATCGCGACGAGCTGGTTGCTCGTCTGTCGATGGCCGGTCTTGAGGTCGATAGCGTTACGCCGGCCGCCGGTGAATTCAGTGGTGTGGTGGTGGGCGAGGTGCTGMGCACCGAGCAACACCCGGACGCCGACAAGCTGCGCGTTTGCCAGGTCAGCAGTGGCGCGGAGACCTTCCAGGTTGTGTGCGGTGCGCCAAACGTGCGCCCGGGCCTGAAGATCCCGTTCGCCATGATCGGTGCCGAACTGCCAGGCGATTTCAAAATCAAGAAAGCCAAGCTGCGTGGCGTTGAATCCAACGGCATGCTGTGCTCCCAGGCTGAGCTGCAAATTGGCGAAGGCAACGACGGCTTGATGGAATTGCCGGCCGATGCGCCGGTCGGTCAGGACATTCGTGAATACCTGAACCTGGAAGACGCCAGCATCGAGGTCGACCTGACCCCGAACCGCGGTGACTGCCTGTCTCTGGCCGGTCTGGCCCGCGAAGTTGGTGCGCTTTATGCTGCCCCGGTGGTGCGCCCGGCCATTGCCAGCGTTCCTGCCGTGCACGACGAAGTGCGTTCGATCGAAGTGTTGGCGCCGAACGCTTGCCCGCGTTATCTGGGTCGCGTGATCCGTAACGTTGACCTGTCCAAGCCTACGCCACTGTGGATGGTCGAGCGCCTGCGTCGCGCCGACGTGCGTAGCATCGACGCCGCCGTCGACATCACCAACTACGTGATGCTGGAACTGGGCCAACCGCTGCACGCATTCGATCTCGCCGAAATCAATGGCGGCATCCGCGTGCGCATGGCTGAAGATGGCGAGAAGCTGGTGCTGCTCGACGGTCAGGAAGTCAGCCTGCGTAGCGATACGCTGGTGATCGCCGACCACACCCGTGCCTTGGCTATCGCCGGCGTCATGGGGGGCGAGCACAGCGGCGTCAACACCGCGACCACCCGCGATATTTTCCTGGAAAGCGCGTTCTTCGACCAGATTGCCGTCGCTGGCAAGGCGCGTTCCTACGGCCTGCACACCGACGCTTCGCACCGCTACGAGCGTGGCGTGGACTGGAAGCTGGCCCGTGAAGCCATGGAGCGCGCTACTGGCCTGCTGCTGGACATCACCGGTGGCGAAGCCGGCCCGATCGTCGAAACCGTCAGCGAGCAGCATCTGCCGTCGATCGCACCGATCACCCTGCGTGCCCAACGCATCACCCAGATGCTGGGCATGGAAATGGATTCGGCCGAAGTCGAGCGTCTGCTCAGCGCTTTGGGCCTGACCATTACTGCCGATGGGGCAGGGCAGTGGCGCGTTGAAGTGCCAAGCTTCCGTTTCGACATCAGCCTGGAAGTCGACCTGATCGAAGAGCTGGCCCGTCTGTACGGCTACAACCGTCTGCCGGTTCGCTACCCGCAAGCCCGTCTGGCACCACAAGCCAAGGCTGAAGCGCGTAGCGATCTGCCTGAGCTGCGTCGTCTGCTGGTGGCCCGTGGTTATCAGGAAGCGATCACCTACAGCTTCATCGATCCGAAACAGTTCGAGTTGTTTAATCCGGGTGTCGAGCCGCTACTGCTGGCCAACCCGATTTCCAACGACATGGCTGCCATGCGTTCGTCCCTGTGGCCGGGCCTGGTCAAGGCGCTTCAGCACAACCTGAACCGCCAGCAGGATCGCGTCCGCCTGTTCGAAAGCGGTCTGCGTTTCGTTGGTCAGCTGGAAGGCCTGAAGCAAGAGCCGATGCTGGCTGGTGTGGTGTGCGGTAGCCGTCTGCCGGAAGGCTGGGCGCAAGGTCGCGATGTCGTGGATTTCTTCGACGTCAAAGCCGATGTGGAAGCGGTGCTGGGCTTCGCCGGTGCACTGGATGCGTTCACGTTTGTGCCGGGTAAACACCCTGCGTTGCACCCGGGTCAAACCGCGCGCGTCGAGCGTGATGGTCGCCTGGTCGGCTATGTCGGTGCTATCCACCCTGAATTGTCGAAAACCCTCGGTCTCGACCGTCCGGTCTTCGTTTTCGAGCTGGTTCTGGCCGAAGTGGCTTTGGGCAAAATGCCAAAATACAGCGAGTTGTCGCGCTTTCCTGAAGTGCGTCGTGACTTGGCATTGATTGCGGCCACGGACGTGCCGGCCACTGCTGTGCTGGATGTAATCCGTGAAAATGCAGGCGAATGGCTCACGGACCTCAGGCTATTTGACGTGTATCAGGGTAAAGGCATTGATCCTGATAGAAAAAGCCTTGCGGTCGGCTTGACCTGGCAGCATCCATCGCGCACTCTTAATGACGATGAGGTGAATACCGCAACGCAAAACATCCTCACCTCGCTCGAACAAAGGTTGAACGCCACGTTAAGGAAGTGACGTATGGGGGCTTTGACGAAAGCTGAGATGGCGGAACGTCTGTACGAAGAGCTGGGCCTGAACAAGCGGGAGGCCAAGGAATTGGTCGAACTGTTTTTCGAAGAAATCAGGCACGCGCTCGAAGACAACGAACAAGTCAAATTGTCCGGTTTCGGCAATTTCGACCTTCGGGACAAACGCCAGCGGCCTGGCCGCAATCCGAAAACGGGAGAAGAAATCCCGATCACGGCTCGCCGTGTGGTCACCTTTCGTCCAGGGCAGAAGTTGAAGGCCCGAGTTGAGGCTTATGCTGGAACCAAGTCATAACGACGAACTACCCGTCATCCCGGGCAAACGCTACTTCACCATTGGTGAAGTCAGCGAGCTGTGTGCGGTAAAACCACACGTGCTGCGCTACTGGGAGCAGGAGTTTCCTCAACTCAACCCCGTCAAACGCCGCGGAAACCGCCGGTATTATCAGCGCCAGGATGTGCTGATGATCCGGCAGATCCGCGCGCTTCTTTACGATCAGGGGTTCACCATCGGCGGCGCACGCTTGCGTTTGTCCGGCGATGAAGCCAAAGACGACACCACCCAATACAAACAAATGATCCGCCAGATGATCGCCGAGCTGGAAGATGTTCTGGTGGTCCTCAAGAAATAAATTCCTGCTTTTAAATACTTCCAGTTTTCAAAAGCTTGCGATATATTCTTGAGCGTTCCTCGAGATGAGGGACAGAGTCAACGCCTAGTCGGGGCGTAGCGCAGTCCGGTAGCGCACTAGCATGGGGTGCTAGGGGTCGAGTGTTCGAATCACTCCGTCCCGACCATATAATTCAAGGGGTCGCGAGATTTTATCTCGCGACCCCTTTTTGTTTTTAAGTGTTTTTGCCCCTGTCCCGTCCTGAATCAGGTTAACACCTGTCTCAGGACTAGACATTGGCGCTGCCCTCGATCTGTGATGCGTGGAGTACATATGCGCTCCTTCTGGGTTTCCGGGCCAGAAGGGCTCGGGGGGTTATTGCTCCATGATCACCCGGTACCGCTTTTGGTACTCCTCATACGACGGTGCAGATTTATTCAACTGCTGAATTTGCTGCAGCTTCCACTGATCTTTGCTGAGCGGCCCGCCCGGAGCAGAAGTTGCTGCAGTGTCGGCAACGGGCGCGGTGGCGGCCGGTGTAGTGGAAGAGCTAGAGGTGTTGAGGTTACCCAAGCATTGGTATTGGACAACTATCTGACCTGCAATGCAGGTACCGTAGCCATTCATMTGGTTGCAGTGCTGGGTTTTTCCTCCAAAGGCCTCTGCATCGGAGTAACCCCACAACGCGCATTTTGATTTAGCAATGCTCTGGGCTTGCTCGACTCGAACCACAGGGGTCTCAAACTGCTGGAAGTCATATGCCATATCAACGACGCCATCAGCTCGGCTTCCCCCTTTGGCGTAAAAGTCCTTGTTAGTGGCGCAACCCGCGAGGGTTGCTGACAATGCGAGGGCGAGAGCTACTGATAACTTGCGGGCAACAGGGGGCGATGCTGAGAAGGTCATATATGGACTCCGTTCATCTTTAGAGCAGTCCGCAAACTCCGCGGTTCATTACTGTACTGTAGGCGGAGGCCGAGCATTCTGTAGTCTTCAACGATAAACAGAGGCTATTTATTCAATCTGCCTTTGTGCCGTTTCTGTGGCGATTGTATGCACCCTCGCCACAGGGCACGACGATTACTCCTTCAATTCGACGTGATCCAGTGCCTGGTTCACCGCCAGTTCACCGAGCATGACCACTTGGGCGATGCCCAGCAGGGTCTTGCGACGTGAGGTCTCCAGCAACGCTGCGAAATTGTTGAGCATGAGGGTGGCCGAGCCGAGTGTTTCGCTGGCGTTGGCCAGCAGGGATTCGGTGTTGTACTTCGGGTTGGCGAAGTACATAGGCTCGGGTTCGTTTGTGGAGGCCATGATCTGAGCAGCCGGGTTTAGGTAGTGGTCGAGGGCGCGCTCGGCGGCTTCGTGTAGCTTTTTGGAATCGAGGGATTCGTACGGAGATGTCGGGTCTGTGATCGGCGGATTGGGTGTAGGTTTGAACATAGATGAAACTCCTCATGCCATAAGTAAGGAGCCATCCACCCTCGCTACCAAACGGGGTGGCGGCCATGCGCAGGTTGGTAGACCGGGACATGAGGAGGCCGGCGCACCCGAAGGTGCCCTGTGCATGACCACCATAAAACCGAGACGACAAAACGCCGCGAATGGTGATGCTGTGCAAATCTCATGTACGGGCTACCAAACCCGATCACTGTTTTTCAGTGACCGGGAAACGATAAAAGCCGCAGCCAAAGCGCACAAGCCGGCGGATTCTGGCGCAGGCGTAGGCAACGACGCAAGGCGTTGTAGCCTCGATGAAGTAACACCGGGTGTACTTAAACACGCAGCTAAACATCCAGGGTAAGGCGAGCGGATATACAGAGYTACGGCCTGCCTACGCACCAGGCTGGTAATATTCAGCAACTGCCGCCGCATAGGTGGCAACGGGTATCATTAGGCAGAACGGTGTTCCCGGCACATCAGACCACCACATTCCCTTACTACGACGAAAGAGCTAAATCCCCATGAAAATGACTGTTAGCTGCACGTTTCAGATTACTGGCTGGGACGAGAAGCCGTCTCAAGAACTTGAGGACACTCCGAAACTCTCACACGCCAAAGTCACGCAGTCCTATTCTGGCGCCATCGAGGGAACAAGTAGCGTCGAATACCTCATGTCTTATAGCGTCGACGGCACAGCTAGCTTTGTTGGTTTTGAGCGGATTTGTGGTGTGGTAGCAGGTAAGAGCGGAACATTTGTTGTTCGGCATTCGGGATCATTTTCGGAGGGAAAGGCACGCAGCACTTGGAGTGTCGTGAAGGGGGCAGGCACGGGGGATCTAGTCAATCTTAGCGGTAATGGTAACTACGTTGCTGGTCATGGTGAGCCGGCACAAGTGTCATTTGAATATTCGTTTGAACCTGACAGCTAAAGTGTATTGGCTGGACGCATCCACTCTGGCACAGCGATGCGATTATGGGTGGGGGGTGTCCATCCCATTGCTTACGAAAGATCAGCCTTAAAGTCGTCAGCCTCATAATCACAGAAACCCAGCGAGGCTGGAATTCCAGCCCCGCAGCACCAAGACATTGATCCTATTTTTGGCTGAGCGCCGCTATCGATACTCCCGAAGCGACGAAGGTGAGTCCTGCCCCTACGTTCAGGCCATTTACCAGCCGTGGGCTCTGACGCAAAAATCGGGACAGTACAGTGGCAAATACGCCCATAAGCGCGAATCCCACTGCCGTAAGTGCGGCGAACCATATGCCGTACACCAGCATCTRCACGCTCACTGAGCCGCGTTGTGGGTCGACGAACTGCGGGATGAACGCAAGGACGAAAAACCCAGGCTTCGGATTGAGTGCTGCCGAGAGTAATCCCGTGAGGAAAATGCTCGGCAGTGATTGCCGAGTCGCTGGCTGGAAGC
>NZ_JBFTMK010000224.1:0-7523 GCF_056396965.1 Pseudomonas sp. 05N434 | reverse complement strand
CTGAAATCCATTAGTGGGGTTGGGCATACTTCGTAGTGTTGAAGGATGCTCCACTGGATGTATCTTCTTTTTTTTACGTCAGCAGCACCATCTATTCTTTGCTTAATAAAAGAGTCTGCTAATCTCTTGGATGCTCCCGAAAGTATCTCAAATCTTGTTTCTAATTCTTGCTTTGTCGTGCGTTCACCTCTGTATATTGACGGATAAAATGTTGAGGCTCCGGCCTTGTTGATGTAGTCATTTGCTTGGCCGCGAAAGAAGAGTAAGTGGTCTTTGTTTATGTAAGATAATTGTGCTACATGCTTCATTAGTTCGCGATATGTGTTTACAGGGAATGCATCGTGTCGACTGATGTCATTTTCCCCAATGTGATTTTTAAGATCTTCCGTTAACGTCCCAGTAATTTTTCGCATTGTTCCTTCCCCGGTTTCCATTGGACCCTGCGAAGCCCTTGGGAAAGATTATAGAACGGAAGTCGCAATAACCGGTGTTTTGACCTCCGAGCAAATGGGACATACATTTTTCATACCATCTGGAACGTCTGATTGAGTGTTTTTCGAGGGGGGCGTAGTTTACTCAATCGGAACGGGGTAGACCCCGCTGGCCTGCCTAGCTCCAGAAGAACGTATATCGGTCCACAACAGATGTTGAGTTCGAATGGGGAGCGAATAGTGTTCTGCACTGATTTCGTGAACTACAAGCGCACTGTTCCCATTTTCCGTAGCGTAGAATCCCCAAAACGCCAGCCCCCACCCGAGACGGACCCTCAATGCAAACCCCAACCAAACCCCAACACCCCCTCTGGCAAACCTACCTCCTATTCCTCGCCCCCATGGCCCTTTCCAACTTCCTCCAGTCCATGTCCGGCACCGTCAACAGCATCTACATTGGCCAATTGCTCGGCACCCAGGCGTTAGCGGCGGTATCGGGCATGTTCCCCGTGGTGTTCTTCTTCATCGCCCTGGTTATCGGCCTCGGTGCGGGCGCTGGGGTGTTGATCGGCCAGGCCTGGGGCGCCCGTGAGCCGCATCTGGTGAAGGCCATCGCCGGTTCGACGTTGCTGTTGGGGGCGATGATCGGGTTGGTGGCGGCGGTGTTGGGCAGTGTGTTTGCCCGGCCGGCGTTGCAGGGGTTGGGCACTCCGGGGGATGTGCTGGACGATGCGGTGGCGTATGCCCATGTGATGATGTGGATTTTGCCGTCGCTGTTGGTGTTTGTGTTGTTCACGCAGTTACTGCGCGGGGTGAGCGATACGCTGTCGCCGTTGTTGGCGCTGGTGGTGTCGACGTGTGTCGGGCTGGCGCTGACGCCGGCGTTGATTCTCGGGTGGTTGGGGCTCCCGCCTATGGGGATTCAGAGTGCGGCGTGGGCGGGGTTGGCGGGTAACTTGTCGGCGATGGGGTGGCTGGCGTGGCGGTTGATTCGCAAGGGACATCCGTTGGCGCCGGATCGGGAGATGTTTGCGGCGATGCGGCTCGACAGGGTCATCCTCGGCAAGGTGTTGCGCATCGGGCTGCCGACCGGGTTGCAGATGGTGGTGCTGTCGTTGTCGGAGCTGGTGATTCTGGCGCTGGTGAACCAGCACGGGTCCCAGGCGACGGCGGCGTACGGGGCGGTGACGCAGATCGTCAATTACGTGCAGTTCCCGGCGCTGTCGATTGCGATCACGGCATCGATCCTCGGCGCGCAGGCGATCGGGGCAGGGCGCCTTGAGCGCATGGGGGAGATTTTGCGCACCGGGTTGTTGATCAACGTGTGCCTGACCGGCGGCCTGGTGCTGTTGGGTTATCTGCTGTCGCACTGGTTGCTGGGCTTGTTTCTTACGGATGATTCCACCCGGGCAATGGCCGAGCACTTGTTGCACATCATGCTCTGGAGCCTGTTGGTATTTGGTTTTCAGGCGATTGTCGGCGGCATCATGCGCGCCAGCGGCACGGTATTGGTGCCGGTAGCGGTGTCGATCGTTTGCGTGGTCGGGGTGCAGTTGCCGGTGGCGTATCTGCTGGATACGCGCTTCGGGCTGCCAGGGGTGTGGATGGCGTTTCCGGTGGCGTATCTGGGCATGCTGATGCTGCAGACGCTGTACTACAAAATGGTCTGGCAGCATCAGAAGATCGAGCGGTTGGTCTAGGGGGCGTTCTCCATTAGTTTCCCGGCCCTTCGGGTTGTGCCTTAAAGCGGGCCAGCCTGCGTTGCAGGCCTTGGAAAGGGAACAATCATTCCCAGCAGCCTGCGCCTTGACTGGCTCGCTTTAAGGCGACAACGCGGCGGGGAAACTAATGGAGAACGCCCCCTAGGCCCTCGACGGCCCCTCAACTATTGCTCTTGAGCCAGGTTTCGAAGCGTGTCGGCCCGACGATGGGGTGCTCTCCCGGCGTCAGCGAGTGGTCATCGATCGGCGCGCCGAAGTAGGGGACCGTGTCGTCCGGTTGGGCCTGGCGCGGGTCGTTGGTGTGTTGCAAAAACAAGCGCACGAACTCCACCAGCGGCCAGCGCTCAGGCCCGGCCACTTCCAGGGTGTTATTGCTCGGCGCTTGCACCGCGACTTTCGCCAGCGCCATCGCGACATCGGTTGCGGCAATCGGCTGCAACGCGGCGGAGGTCAAGCGCACGGTGTCGCCTTCCTGTACGCCCGAGTGGGAAATGGCCCCGATGAACTCGAAGAACTGCGTGGCCCGCAGGATTGTGTAAGGAATGCCTGAGTCCTTGATGAGTTGTTCCTGGGCCATTTTTGCCCGGAAATAGCCGCTGTCGAGCATGCGCGCGGTGCCTACCACCGACAGCGCGACATGGTGTTTGACCCCGGCGGCCTTCTCGGCGGCGAGCAGGTTGCGCCCGGAGGTTTCGAAGAACTCGAGCACGGCAGCATCTTCGAAGGAGGGCGAGTTGGCCACGTCGACCACCACATCGGCGCCTTGCAAGGCGTTTTGCAAGCCCTCGCCGGTGAGGGCGTTGACGCCGGTGCTCGGTGACGCGGCCAGGGTTTCATGCCCCAGGTCTTGCAGGTTTTTGCAGAGCTGCCTGCCGATCAGCCCGGTACCGCCAATCACGACGATTTTCATGACGAGTCTCCCGATGCGTGCGCAGTGGGGTGCGAGGTGTCAGCCCCGCTTGGACATCGTGTTTCTGGTCGGAGTGGGGGGGGGCTGGCTTGGAATCCTGCAACCATTAAAGACCCGGAATGTCCTCAATGGCGCAGAGATTGGAAACTAGTCCGATAGATGGTCGGGCCCGGTCCATCCGGTGCAAACCCATTATTGCTTCTGCTGATTCTCCGCCACAGCAACCTTCGATTTGGAGAACCGATAGAACAGGTTGGGCTCGCTCACAATGTACAGCTCGCCGGAGGTGTCCATGGTCATGCCTTCGGCTTGCGGTATGGTTTTTTTCAGGTCATTCAGGCCGAGCAGGGAGCGGAAGCTGACGAAGTTGCCGTCCTGGTCCAGTTCGGTCACGTTGCTGGATTGCTCGCTCAATAACAGCAAGTGACCGGTCCGCGGATCGTAGTAACCCTCGGAAAGATCCAGGCCGAAGACGCTACGGTCGATCCAGTGGGTCAAGTCCTGGATGTGCACCTGCAACGGGCTGCCGATGGACGCCAGCATGCCCGTGACCGTAAACAGCTGCCGCGGATCGCGCTCCTTGATCGCGAAGATACGATCATTGGCCGCATCATAGGTCACGCCTTCAAAGCCCTTGTTGTGTTCGCTCAGGTTGATCTCGATGGCAACGAACGGGGCGTTCTCGACATGGATCGGGCCAGGGCTGTCCGGCAAGGTGATGACGTACAGTCGCTGCAACTGTTCATCGGCGATCACTACGCGTCCGTTACCCAGGTAAGCAAGGCCTTCGGTGTCCTGGAAGCCGATCAGCGGGTAACGTTCAAGCAGATCGCCGTTGCGGTTCATGGCCACAATCTGCATGGGCCCACCATTGGTGATGCCCAGCAGTCGATCATGGTCCGGGTCATAGGCGATGCCGGACAGATTGGTGATGTCCGCGACAGGCTTGGCCTGGATCACGGCTTTATAGTCCGGCAGCCAGATATTTTTATCGGGCGCCTGATTACCATGCCAAAGAGTTTTCCAGTACGCATACAGCTGCTGGTGAACCATGAAATGTGCAGAAACCACGTAGGCGCCAAGCAATACAACAATGAACAATATCCCCAGCTTCCCTCTCTTGCTCATGACTTGTCCTTGTCCCAGCTGAAGCGATAGACCTTTTTGGGTTGTCCGGGCTGGCATTGGCCGTTATCGGCATCGGCGCCGACGATCGACCATTGCGCGCGAGACGTTTCGCCGAGCTCATGAGCGGCCTCGGGATTGAAACACTTGCTCAGCACTTCGTCCGGGACCAGGGCGTAGGCATCACGGTGTTCGCGTAGCCATTGCGCCGCTTGTTCGACCGAGGAACTGCTCATCCCGAAATGCACGATCGGCTGCCGGGCGAATAACCAGTGGCCCTCGCGCCAGTCGACYAGCACCAGCTCGGCACCGTGGGTCATGGTCGCCGCCTGCGCCATGATCGCTTCGTGGGGGTTGGGACCTTCCTTGATCGGCTCGATGAACCCGCGGGCGAACCACAGAACGAACCAGCTCACCACCAGCGCCTGGAATACCCGCATACCGCGCGGACGCTTTCCGAACCAGCGCTTGAGCAGCCAGGGAATCAGCGGCGCCGCCACCAGCACCAGACCGGGCAACGCCGGATAGATGTACAACTTGCGCTTGCCGGTGCTCAGGCAGAAAAACAGCACCACCAGCACGACCCAGCTCAACAGCACCAGCACTCGACCGTCGTGCTTGCGCAGTTGCTTGCGCCAGGCCGGAACCAGCCACGGCAGGGCCAGCACCAGCGGCAGCCAGTATTGCGGGATCACGTTGACGAAGAAGTACCAGAACGGTTCGCGATGGTCCCACGCGGCGGCATAGCGTCCCGCTGTCTGGCGCAGCAGGATTTCTCGCGCATAGGCGACTTCTTCCGCGGTGCCATTGAGCACAATGGACAGTGCCAGAGGCAGCAGCCAGATCGCGATAGCCCCGAGCGCCACCAGAAAGCCCAGGAACCATTTGCGCTTCTGGCCGGGCATGGCCACCACGCCGGACCAGTTTTTGCGCACCGCGTAGGCATACGGAATCAGCATCAAGGCCGGGACGAAGCCGACCCCTTTGGTGATTATGCCAATGCCCATGGCGGCGCAGCCCACGTAAAACCAGCGCCAGGCTGGCCCGAGCAGCAGGTGCCGCGCCAGTCCGTACAGGCCCAGGGAGGTGAACAGAATCAACAGGCTGTCGATCTGGCCGGTACGCAGGATGCTGTAAGTCTGATAGGTGGCCAGGTACAACAGCGCGGCTATTCGACCGATACGCTGATTCCACAGCCGGCGGCCCAGGTCGTAGACCACGGCCGTGACCGTCGCCGCCGACAACATCCCCGGAATATACAGGGCGAGGGCGGGCAGGCCGGTGAGCCACGCGAAGAACGCCACCATCCACATGAAGACCGGCGGTTTATCGCCGTAGATCTCCGCAGCGCGGTGAGGGATGAACCATGACCCGTTGTGCAGCATCTCCAGCGCTACGCCGAGGAAACGTTCCTCGTCGACGTTTTGCGGTTGACGCAGCCCCAGGCCAGCGCCGATCAACAGCAAGGCAAGCAGCACCAGGCCCAGGCATTCGATGCTGGGCGACAGGGTTTTACGCATGGCTCAGTCCTTCAGGTGTTTGGTGCGGGCAATCAATTGCAAATTGCGCAGATAGACGATGGAACCAAAGGCCTGGCCAGCGATGAACACCGGGTCTGCCCGGTAAATGGCATAAGCGAGCAGCAGGGCGCTGCCGACAATGCTCAGGTACCAGAAACTCACCGGGATCACGCTGCGTTTTTTGTACTCGCTATACAGCCACTGCAGGATGAAGCGACCGGTAAAGGCGATCTGGCCAGCGAAGCCGACCACCAGCCACAGGGTTTCGCGGGAGAGGTTCATCCTTCGATCTCCTGCGCGTTGGTGTTCAACCGCGTGCGCTTGATCAGCCACCACACACCGAACAGGTCAAGAATACCCACCAGGGCGCGGTCGATGTTGCCGTATTTGGACACACCCGCGGTGCGGGGCCGGTGGTTGACCGGGTGGACGATCATTCGGCCGTTGTGACGCTGGATCAGCGCGGGAATGTACCGATGCATGTGGTCGAAGTACGGCAGGCGCAGAAACGCCGCGCGTTCGATCAGCTTCAGCCCGCAGCCGGTGTCCGGGGTATCGTCATTGAGCAGGCGGCGACGCAGCCCGTTGGCAAAACGCGAAGCCCAGCGTTTGCTTGCGGTATCGCGGCGGTTGACCCGGTGCCCGGCTACCAGCTGAACGTCGACCAGACCCTTTTCACCGCGCACCAGCGCCAACATCCCGGGGATGTCCGCGGGGTCGTTTTGACCGTCGCCATCAAGCGTGGCCAGCCATTGCCCCCGGGCGGCGATTGCCGCGTGGTAGAGGGAGGTGCTTTGCCCCAGCGAGCGCTCATGGCGCAGGATGCGCAACGCGTCCAGGCCATTGTTTTTCAGCTGCCGCAGCTCATGCAGGGTGGAGTCGGTGCTRCCATCGTCCACCACAATGATTTCGTAGGCCTCACCGTTCAATGCGGCGTGGACTTCCTCAAGTAACGGCTTGAGGTTGTTTGCTTCATTCTTTGCTGGAATCAATACAGATACAAAAATGTCTTGGCTCATAGAGTCCTCTCCCTTGCTCCCTGGTCTATTTTTATCAAGGGCTAACGTTTTATATCTGATAGAAGTGGCGATACCACTTCACAAATTCCGCTACGCCAGTTTCAACCGCCACTTGAGGGCGGAAATCGACCCACTCGGCCAGCGCCGAAATGTCGGCCCAGGTCTTGATCACATCGCCTGCCTGTAGCGGCATGAAATTGCGTTGGGCCTTGATGCCCAGCGCCGATTCCAGGCAGTCGACAAACTCCAGCAGTGGCACGGGTTGGCCACGGCCGATGTTGAAAATCCGGTTTACGCCAGCGCCCGGCTCGTTCGGCACCGGTGGCTTGGAGCGCAGGCGGGCGACGCTTTCAACGATGTCGTCGACATAGGTGAAATCGCGCGACATCTGGCCATGGTTATAGATGTCGATCGGCAAGCCTTTCAGGATCGCCTCGGTAAACTTGAACAGCGCCATGTCGGGGCGCCCCCAAGGTCCGTAAACGGTGAAAAAGCGCAGGCCGCTGGCCTTCAGGCCATAAAGGTGGCAATAGCTGTGCGCCAGCAGTTCATTGGCGCGTTTGCTGGCGGCGTACAGCGAAATGGGGTGATCGACGGCGTCTTCGACACAGAACGGCATTTTGCTGTTGGTGCCATACACCGAGCTGCTCGAGGCATAGATCAAATGCGCGGGGCGATGGTGCCGGCAAGCTTCCAGCACATTCAGAAAGCCCACCAGATTGGACTGCGCATAGACATCCGGGTTGTCCAGTGAATAGCGAACACCCGCCTGGGCGGCCAGGTGCACAACCTCGGTG
>NZ_JBFTMK010000223.1:0-7538 GCF_056396965.1 Pseudomonas sp. 05N434 | reverse complement strand
ACAGGTTGACTGCCTCACCGGTGGCCGTGTCGGTCAGCCCGGAGCCACCCGCGACCACGCCCAGGGCATAGGTCAGCGTGCCCGCACCGTCAGCGCCAAACGCCGACGTGAAGTTGGCGGCAAAGCTCTTGGTATCGTTGGTCGCCAGTACCGTTTCATCGACTGTCAGCGTCGGTTCGGTGCCAGTGGTGCTGATGCTCGGCCCATCATCTTCGAAGATCATCTTGGAGCCGATTTCGGCGGTTGAGGTGCTGGACTGCAGCACCTTGAAGCCGCCAATGTCGAAGTCAGCATGCGTCTTGTCGCCGTTCTTGTCGGTCAGCAACCCGGCGTTCTCGATCATCACGCGGTTGTGGTCGGTCGCCGTGCTGTAGGTGATCTGCGAGTCGGTCGGAACACCGGTGATCAGCACCGTGCCGTCGGCGTTGTAGGTGATGACGGCGCCGCTGACGGTGGCGCCCGCGAACGTCTTGACGGTGACACTGCCGTTGATGATCGCGACCTTTTCGGTGCTGTCGTTGGCGTAGCTGTTGACGAAGTTGACACCGCTCTGCGACCCGCTGACGTTGTCGGCGTTCTTGACGGCGGTGAGCAAGAGCTTCGCGGTGGTGCCGCCGGTCTCCTGCACGATCTTGAAGGTCGCGGAGCGGGCGCCGAAGTACTGGGTGAAGTCGATGTTCTGTTCGACACCCGCTTCGCCCGGGCTCAGGTTGGGGACTGTGAAGTCCGCCTTGGCACCGCTGACGAAGCTGAAGCGCAGCCCTTCCTGTTCGGTGATCGCCTGGTTGTTGGTGCCCAGGGTTGTGCTGCCGCCGCCCTGGCTGCTGTTAACCGTGTCGGCGCTGGTGATGGCAGCACTGCTTGCCGACTGATCCAGCGGATCCCTGCCGGTGACGACGATCGAGACGCCGGGAATCCGGCCGTTCGCATCGGCCGTCGCGCCCGCGGTCGTGAACATCAGGAACAACTGCTGGCCCGACGGCGCATTGGCCAGACTGAATTCCGCGTCCTGACCGGCTCCGATGAACACCTTATTCAGCAGATTGACCGCATCGTCGGGGTTCGTCGCATCTGGATGCTTGAGCGGTTGGTACTCCACGGTCCAGATCTTGCCGCCCGAGAGTGGCGATCCGGTTTCTTCGATATAGGCCGCGAACACGATTGCGCCGCTTGCGCTCCCGGCTCGGCCCACCAGGATGTTGTCGTTGCTCGTATCGGTATAGAGAAGGATGCTGGTGCCATCGAGGGTGTCCAGTCCGCTGTCCACGCCATTGAGCAGTGCGCCAGTGCTGTCGACGAAGCTGACGTTGGTAATGGTTGCTCCGGGGTCAGCGCTGACGCTGAACGCATTGCTGCCGGTATTGCCCACGGCGCCGGTATAGCCACTCAAGGCCGCACCCATTGCGGTACCTGCACCCAGTGCGGTCAAACGGGTAGAGAAAGTCGAGGGCAGGGAGGCCAGCAAAATGTCATTGTCGTCAGCGTCTCCCGCGGGGCTTGGCGTGGCGGTGCTGTTTTGCAACCCGGCCGTTTCGTCCAGCGTAACGCTCGCGCCAGAGGTCACAACGCTGAGAGCGTTGACCACTGAGTCGAGGGTCGGAATGTATAGGGGGGTCGGATCGCCCGTTAGCGATGAATTTTGCTCGCCGGTAGCCATGACTTTCTCCAGAGCAATTGCGGTCATCGAGGCCTGACCGTTGACCTTTGGTCGCAACTATGGAGAAGCGCCGGGGATTGCGCATCGGCCGAAACTCCCATGCGGGATGGGAGTTTCAGACTACTTGGGAGGGGAAAGAGGAGGAGGGCGCGAAGGAGTAACGTCGTATATTACGTTTGTGAATGAGCACAAGACGGCGGCGGGGGCGACCTCATGAGCTGGTTCCTCCACGCCGAATCACGATGGGCTGCTCGATCAGCCGCAGTTCGAGCTCGCCCGAGGCCGGCACGAAGCGCGGGCCAGTGCTTTCAGGCGTTGCCCGCAACCTCCAGGTGCGCTGCACCTTCGCCAGTTTGGCGACTCCCGACGCCACGGACCAGCGCCGGCAGACCTTCTCCAGCTTGAGCGGGTAAATGGTGAGTTGGTCGCCGTTGAAGTGCATGCGCAGGAAGCATTTATGGTCGGCGATGCGTTGCGAGGAAAAAACCACTTCGCTATGTAGCCCCCATAAAGTGTTGGCCATGACCATCCAGGCACCGAATAGCAGGCCTCCCAAACTACCACCGAGCACCAGTGTCCCCACCAGGAACAACAAGACCTGGAGCAGGTTTTCTACCTCGAACTGCAAGTAGTGGATGTTGATACGGCCCATGAGCCACAGCAGCCCGATCGCCAGTCCCAGGTGAAGCAACCCGTGAACGGCCCCGACGCCATAGGCAAGCTTTCGGGTGCGCTTGACCCCGGCGGCTGAGAGCACTGCGCAGCCCAGCACAATGGTCACGGCGAGCATCACCGAAGAAGGACTGTGTGCCAGAACCAGGACCAGCTGTCGCCATACCTCGCGCAGGTTGGGAATAGATACTTCGAGGCCAGACAATACCTCGACCAGGCTGCGATTATCGCGCGCCGGGTGGGGCACCTTGCTGGCGCTTTCTACCATCCAGTCGAACAGCAAGTACAAGATCGCCAGCATGCCGCAGAACGAGAGGTTGTGGGTGGGTAGCCGCCATGCCCGGTTACGCAGCTGTTCGGAGGTCTTTTTGTCCGGGTAGGTTGCCGCCAGCTCGTAGTGCTGCGGCGTTCCGCCGACGGTGATTGGCTCGGGCGGATCTGGAAGTTGATGAGTGCCATGCAGGAAGGCGCCACCGCCTCCGCAGGTGATGCGTTGCGGTGCCTGGCTGCCGGCTTTTGGCTGGTAGCGCGCGTAGTGGTGCGAGTCTCCGGCCAGGACCACCGCCAAGTGGTCACCCAAGAGCTGCTCGATCTCGCGCAGACTGCTGAAGCGCAAGGTCTGGGTCTCGATCGAGGGCAGGGTCTTGCGCCCCACGCGTGCGAGTCGTTCGGCCTCATCCACCCAGCTCGGCTCGGGTGTACAGAGGATCACGCGGTCGCCTGGCTGCAGTTTGGCGCGCATCTCTTCGAAGTACTGCTTCTGCTGGCGGTCGATCATCGACTCCAATTGCAGGTCCAGGCCCCAGATCCACCAGCCATTGGGCAGCTGCAGCACGTAGTAACTGGTGTGTTGACGGGTTTCCCAGCCGCCGATGGGCTTCTGCTCGCAAAACAGTTGGGAGAACCCGCGCAGGCCGTCATACCAATCGTGGTTGCCGGGCGTCGCCACTATCCACGGTGCACCTGGCTGCGGCACGGGCTGGTCCTGCTCATTCGGGCGAACCTTGGGGACCGGCGCGGGAAAGGCAGCGCGGAAGGGATCAAGGAAACGGGTGCGATAGCCGGATTGGGCCGGTGTGGGGTAGACCTGATCGCCGCCGAGCAGCAGCACGTCGCCGCGCGGCAGCGTGAGCTCCGGCAACTTGACATCCTGGCTGACGCACAGCGCCATGGAATAGGTGGAGTCCCAGCCATCGCCGGTATCCGCCAGATAGTCGATCCACACATCACCGTCGGCAGCCACCTGAATGGGTGGGTTAGAGCCCCGGGGGTTGAGCATGGCCAACACATCGCGTGGGTCTGCGAAGGCACCCATGGTGGTGGCCGCGGCCGATTGCATGCCCGTGCGCATGAGCTGAAACGGGCCTAGCCAGTTGACCATCGACTCCTGGGTGTAAAGTTCGATGCGGCTATTGGTCGTGGAAGATTGGGTGGCGTGGGTCATGGCGAGGAGCGCAGAGTGCCCCTCTTCAAAGTGTCCCTCTCCAGGGCGGAACTCAATCGATTGCTCCTTCATCGCCTAGCCTCCATTGCTGTAAAGAGTCCGGGTACATCAGGTGGGGTTTGACTTCTTGTCGGTTGATTCAGAATAGGTCAGTTATGCGATAACCGCCGGTTCATGGCAAGACGATAAAAACGATGGACCCGCCAGTATGACGGGTCCGGAAGGGGGATCAGAGTGTCGGCAACTGCCCGATGCGACCCATCATCTCGGTCACGATCTGCAGGTCCAGCAGGAACTGGTCGACGGTCTTGAACTCGTTGTCGTTGTGGCCGGTGTACTTGAGCTCGGGCCTGGCCAAGCCGAACTGCACGCCGTTGGGCAGCTCATGGACCGAAGTGGCGCCGGCTGAGGTACCGAACTTGTGTTCCATGCCAAGGTTCTCGCTGGCCACCGCCAAGAGCGCCTTGACCCATTCACCTTCGGGGTTGCGGTACATCGGCTCGGCGATCTTGTAGTCGAAAGCCACTGCAATGTGAGTCTTCTTGCTCCAGGCACCCAGCTTTTCGGCGATTTCAGCCTTGAGCGCTTCCGGGGACTTGCCCTTCGGCACGCGCAGGTTGACCGCAAGCTTGAAGGCTTTTTCATCCATCCCGACATAGGTCAGGGAGGTGGTCAGCGGCCCCATGAAGGCATCGGAAAAACCGACCCCCAACTTGCCGCCCAGGTAGTCCAGTCCCCAGTTGTCGACGGCATAACGGGCGGCGTCGGTAATGTGGTTGTGCTTGAGCGCGACCTTGCCGTCGAGGCTGTTGATGAAGCCCAGCATCCGTGCCACCGGGTTGATGCCTGACTCGGGCTCGGAGGAGTGGGCGGAAACGCCGGTGACCGTGAGCTTGACGTCCTTGCCGACGACCTTGGCGGTCACCTCGAAGTTGCCGCCATTGCGCTTGGCATAATCGCTACCTGCCTTCTGCAGGCTGGCGGCCAGTTCGGCGGGCTTGTCAGTCACAAGGGTAGCGACCGACGTTGACGGAATCTGGTTGGTTGCCAGGCCGCCGGTCATTGAGGTGATTTCGGCGCCCTTGCCCTGAGCGCTCCGCAGGGCAAAGTTCGCCATGACGGTGCCGTAGCCTTTCTCGGCAATCACCACCGGGTAGCCGCCATYCAGCGCCAGGTTGTAGTTGGGTGTCGGGTTGTGTTCGAAGTAATAGGGGATGGCGTCGCCGGTGGTTTCCTCGGTGGTGTCTACCAGCAGCTTGAAATGGCGAGCCAGCGGCAGCTTCTCTTCCTTGATGATCTTCATGGCGTAGAGCGCGACCACGATGCCGTTTTTGTCATCCTCGGTGCCTCGGCCATACATACGGTCGCCGACCAGGGTGACCTTAAACGGGTCGAGGCGGGTGCCGTCTTTCAAGACCCAGTTCTCCGGCGTCACGGGCACCACATCGGCATGTGCGTGAATGCCCACGATTTCGTCGCCAGCCCCTTCGAGGGATATTTCATAGACTCGGTTGTCGATATTGCGAAAGTTCAGGTTGAAGGCCTGGGCCAGGCCCTTGAGCTTGTCGCCGATCTTGATGAATTCAGGGTTGTCGTGTTGGGCCACGCCGTCCACGCGGAAGGTCGGGATGGCCACCAGTTCGCGCAAGGTCTCGGTAGCAGCGTTGCCGTACTTCACCCGCGCATAGAGGCCAAGCAGGCGATGAATCTCGTTCTGCTGTTCAGCGGAAAGGGGCTTGTTGCCCTGGAAAGCACTGATTGCCGGGCCGAGGTTACCGGTTTTGGCAAGCTCGCTCTTGGCCAGGCGTTCCAGGAACTGCCTGAAATCCGTTACCGATGCATCGCTGAAGGTCTTGAGGATGGTCGCGCTCTGTTGCGGGGTAATGTTGGCGTGCGCTGAGGTGGTGAACGACGAAAGGCTGGCCAGCATCAGGGTTGTCGCGGCCAGTTGCTTAAGTGAAAAGTCCATTGCTGGGGGCATTCCTTTGCAGGTGGTTGGTAGGAAATATCTGATTGATTAGTCAGAAACTTTTCCAAACTAACACCAAGAGGGAGTAGTACGGGAGTACCTGAAGTGCGATCTGTCGCACAGAAATGCAAAAGCGACGCAGAAATGAAAAAGCCTACCAACGCAACTCGAAGGCATTTTGCGCGCCCGTCTGGAGGCTGCTGCCCAAGCGTTTGCACTCGCGAGAAAGGGTGTCTTGCAGCCATTGACGGTCATCCCCTTCGGCGTGACAGAGGCGAAAGCGCTGCAGGCGAGTGGGTATCAGCTCCAGCGTCTGCAGGTGCCCGTCCGGGGCCAGCGAGGCAAAGTACAAAAGCCCCAGGTCGCCGCGATAATCTGCGTGGCCCTCGATGCCTTCGTAATCGTTCAGCAGATCCCCGCAGCCATAGAGAATCAGGCGCTCGCGGTACACCTCGATGCCTTTGACGTGGTGCGAGGAATGGCCATGCACCACGTCAACTCCGGCCTCATCGATCAGGGCATGGGCGAACCGGACCTGCTCCTGCGGGATCTCGAACCCCCAGTTGCCACCCCAATGAATGGAGGCCAGCACCCGATCCCCCGGATTTTTGTACTTGAGAATCCGTTCGGCCACAGGGCGCAGGCTTTGCATCGACAGATCTTCCAGCCGCGCGACGCCCGCGCGGCTATCCGTGGCGGCCCACCGCGGTGGAATGCCGCTGTCGGGAGCGCCGAAGCCAAACACCAGCAAGCGCTGTCCGCCAGACAACGGCAGCACGGCGGGCGCTTCGGCAGATTGTCGGTTGAGCCCGGCGCCGGCACTGCACATGTCGTTGTTCGCCAGGGTGGCCAGCGTATCGGCCAGGCCAGGCACGCCCCAGTCCAACACATGGTTGTTGGCCAGCACGCAGCAATCGATGTCGGCGGCACTGATGGCCGGGAAGTTCTCCGGGCTCATGCGGTAATTGATGCCCTTTGGCTCCGGTCGTCCGCGGCGGGACACCGCTGTTTCCAGGTTGATGATGCGTACGTGTGGCTGGCGAAGTTCGAACTCATCCAGCGCAATGCCCCAGATATAGGTGAAATCGACCGGGCGGGGAATCGGGCCATTGTGTCGTTCTGCCAACCGGACGTAATCGCCGGCTTTCTTGACGTAGTCTTCGTAAAGCCGTGGATCGCCAGGATGCGGCAGCACTGCGTCGATGCCTCGGGCGGTCATGACATCGCCGGTGAGAAACAGCTTCAGCGTATCGGTAACGGCTGCCATGGCACCCTCCGGATATCCCGAATAGCCTGGATCAACAGTAAATCTCTGTTTTAAAACAAATTAGTTTGTTTTTGGGCTTCCCAGATGCAGCGAAAGTTGATAAATTTCCGCGCGTTCTTGCAGAGGCCCTTACGGGGCTTGCAGCGTAGGGACGCAGCAGCTCGATATTGCTCGCAAGCTGCACATTCAGAAAGAGAGTGCCAGGCACTCGTCGCAACAGCTACAGGGGCGTCGCCAAGCGGTAAGGCAGCAGGTTTTGATCCTGCCATGCGTTGGTTCGAATCCAGCCGCCCCTGCCATTTTCCTTACACTCATCCAGTCATGACTCAGTCGGCAGTATTGCGCGAGTCCAAGATGGTCGTGTTTACGAGAAACGCCAGTGCCGATCCGGCCTGGCGTTTTTTTGTGTCGGTTACATATCCCTCTTGGTGTAATGCTGTTCACTTAAGCAATTTCAGCCGCGACGCATTCCTTGTAGCAGCTGCCGAGCTCGCGAGGCTGCGTTCGGCTGCGAAGCAGTCGTAAACCC
>NZ_JBFTMK010000222.1:0-7549 GCF_056396965.1 Pseudomonas sp. 05N434 | reverse complement strand
ACCCCGTGGACATCGGCGCCTATATGCGGCCGAAAATGCTCAAGGTCTTCCCGCAATTGGCGGATGTGCGCATCGACTACCAATGGGGCGGCAAGATCGGCATCACCGCCAACCGTTTCCCCCAGGCCGGCCGCCTGAGCCAGTACCCGAACGTGTTCTACGCCCAGGGTTATTCCGGCCATGGCCTGAACGTGACCCACTGGTGCGCCCGGTTGCTGGCCGAAGTGATACAGGTCGGCCACAGCCGGGGGCTGGACGTGTTCAGCGCCGTGCCGCATATGACCTTTCCCGGCGGACGAACCCTGCGCTCACCGCTGCTGGCGCTTGGCATGTTCTGGTACCGGTTGCGCGAATTGCTTGGCTGAGATTCGTGGTAATGGCTTTGCACATACCCTGAAGCCGAAGTGCAGTCTGCTACAAATGCCCTCTAGTGCCGCATTCGGGTTATCCCTGGAGTAGCCTTTAGATTTGCTCAATCGCAAGTCACTTCTATATTGAGGGAGTGCTCTGACTTTTCTGCCTCCCGGCGAGTGCTGCCCATGGCGACGACTGCTCCATTGATCATCTGCGAGCACTGCGACTGCGTGTATGAAAAAGTCACGCTCGCCAAACATCAAAAGGCCCTGTGTACACGTTGCGGCGGTGTGCTTGCGCGTTACAACGGCTTGTCGGTGCAGCAACGCCTGGCGCTGAGCTTCACGGCGGCCGTGCTGTGGACTTTCTCGAATTTCTATCCGGTCATGACCATCAGCCTCAAGGGCATGAAGAACAGCGCGACGCTGTGGGATTCGGTGGTGGCGCTGAGCCAGGGGCCGATCACTTTCATTGCGCTGGTGGCGGCGATTTCCATCATCATCGCGCCGATGTTCCAGCTGCTCCTGTTGATCTGGGTATTGAGCTTTGCCCTCACCTCCCGACGTTCCCCAGGCTTCAAGCTATGCATGCGCTGGCTGGAAACCCTCAGGCCCTGGAGCATGCTGGAAGTCTGCCTGCTTGGGGCGATGGTCGCGGTGTTCAAACTCGCCGGGCTGCTGGATGTGCTGCCGGGTATCGGCATGTTTGCCCTGGCGCTCCTCAGCCTGTTGCTGATCCGCATCGCCGGGCGCGATGTACGTGATTTGTGGGACACCCTATGAACAGGCCACCGCTCGCCAGCGAACTCAACCTGTGCCTGTGCCACAGTTGTGGCATGGCCTGCGACATGACCGATCAACCTCACGAATGCGAACGCTGCGGCGCGCCGTTGCATGCCCGCAAACCTGACTCTCTGACCCGGACATGGGCCTACCTGCTGGCCTCACTGGTATTTTATATCCCGGCCAATCTGCTGCCGGTCATGAACACCAGTCTGTTCGGCAACGGCTCCGACAGCACCATCATGAGCGGTGTGCTGGAGTTCTGGGCACACGGTGCATGGGACATTGCGCTGATCATTTTCATTGCCAGCATCGCGGTGCCGGGCATCAAGTTCGTTGCTCTCTCCCTGCTGCTGATCACGGTGCAACGCGGCAGCTTCTGGGCGCGCAAGGAACGTTCGAGGCTTTACCGTTTCGTCGAGCTGATCGGCTACTGGTCGATGCTCGACGTCATTGTCGTTGCGCTGGTGGCGGCATTGGTGAAATTCCAGGCTTTGGGCGATATCGAACCGCGCCCGGGCATTCTGTTCTTTGGTCTGGTGGTGGTGTTCACCATGCTGTCGGCGATGAGTTTCGACCCGCGGCTGATCTGGGATAACGAGCGGGATAGAGCGCTGCAAAACCTACAAGATGAGGAGCCCATGGATGAAGTCCCAAGYCACTGACGGTCCGCAAGCCCCTGGCCAAGCCGCGATCAAGACCCGTCGCTTCAGCGTTTCGCTGGTATGGATCGTGCCGATCGTAGCGGTGTTGGTGGGGATTTCCCTGGTGGTGCACAGCTGGCTGCAGGAAGGCCCGACCATCACCATCACGTTCAAGACCGGTAGCGGCCTGGTGGCCAACAAGACCGAGGTCAAATACCGCAATGTGGTCATCGGCCGCGTCTCGGAGGTGAAACTGAGCGGCGACCAGAAACGCGTCGACGCCACGATCCAGCTCGACAAACAAGCTGAAAGCTTCACCCGGGAAGACTCGCAATTCTGGGTTGTGCGGCCGCGCATCGGTGCCGGTGGCGTTTCGGGCATCGATACCTTGCTGTCGGGCGACTACATTGGTGCCGACATCGGCCAGGCCGATGCCCGTTCCAAACACTTCACTGGGCTGGAAAACCCGCCGCCCATTACCTATGGCGAGCCGGGCAAACGCTTTATGTTGCACACTCAGGACCTCGGTTCGCTGGACATCGGTTCCCCCGTCTACTACCGCAAGATCCCCGTCGGGCAAGTGGTGGCGTATGAACTGGATGCCGACGGCAAAGGGGTGAACATCGAAATCTTCGTACACGCACCCAACGATGCCTACGTTACCGAGAACACCCGGTTCTGGAACGCCAGCGGTATTGATGTGAATGTCGGCGCCAACGGTTTTTCGGTGAAGACCGAGTCCCTGTCAGCCTTGTTGGTGGGCGGCGTCGCCTTTCGCGCGCCGGAATACAGTCCCAACGATGAAGTGGCCATCGAGGATAAAGCCTTCGACCTGTTCGAGGATGAGCACACCGCCCTCGCCCCGCCCAACGGCAAGGCACAGTTCCTGAGCTTGCGTTTCGATCAGGCGTTGCGCGGGCTCAAGGTCGATGCACCGGTGGAGTTTCTTGGTGTGGAGATCGGCCGGGTGGTGGCAGTCAATCTGGATTTCGACGCGAAAAAACGCAGCTTCCCGGTCAATGTCGGCATCGTGATCTACCCGCAACGCCTCGGTAAGGCTCACATCAAAATGCTCGAGGCCTTGAAGCATGACCCCAATGACGAAACTGCAACCGTGCGTCTGCTAGGCTCCTTCATCGAAAACGGCCTGCGAGCTCAGGCCCGTAGCGGCAATCTGTTGACCGGTCAGCTTTACATTGCGCTCGACTTCTATCCCAAGGCGGAGAAAGTCGCGTTCGATCCGGCTGCCCGCCCTATCTCTATTCCAACCATTCCCGGCAGTCTTGAGCAGTTGCAGGAAAAACTGGAAAGCATGGTCAACAAAATCAACCAGCTGCCTATCGAACGCATAGCCGGCAACCTGGACAGCAATCTCGTCGAACTGCGCAAAGGCTTAGCGCAATTCAACGCCAAGACCCTGCCCGGCGTGCAAACCACCCTGTCGGACGTCAGCAAGACCTTGCAATCGGCCAGTTCGACCCTCGCCGAAGATTCGCCGCAACGGGAACAACTGAGCCAGACCCTGGACGAGCTTGGACGCATGTCGCGCTCGTTGCGTGAACTCTCGGACTACATGGGACGGCATCCGGAATCGCTGATTCGCGGCCGCCCCGACAATGCCGCGCCGATGGATCTGCAAGGGCCACCGCGCAACTGACCACAGGAGCTACCCATGGCATTTTCGCTGAAGATCACGCTGGTCACTGCGTTGTTGCTACTCGCCGCTTGCCGCAGTGAGCCGATTCAATTCCACACCCTGACCCCGGCTCAACCGAGCGGTGCAAGCGGCGGCGCGGACATCCAGATCGAAAGCATCACCGTGCCGCCCCAGGTCGACCGTCCGCAGATCGTCATTCGTCAAGGCAACGCCGGCCTGGCAATCCTCGAAACACAATGGTGGGGCGCAAGCCTGTCGGAGGAACTGCGCAGTGCCCTGGTCGATCAACTGGTCAACAGTAACCCGCAGCGCAAAGTGTCGTTGCGCCTGGACGTTCAGCGTTTTGATTCGATACCCGGTCAGTACGCATTGATCGACGTCAAATGGCGCCTGCGCAAACTCGGCGAAGGCGATGCTGCATTAGTCACCTGCCGCAGCACCTTGCAGACGCCTTCCGGCACGAGTATCGATGAGTTGGTGGTGGCTCATCAGAACAATGTGAAGCGCTTGGCCGCCACCATCAGCCAGGCTACCGCCGGCACATCGAAAAGCTGCCCGGCAACTAAATAAACAGTCATCAGACGCCTTCCAGTTCAATGGTGAAACAACTGCCGTTGGGCTGAAGGCTGCTGTGTTCCACTCGCCAATTCTGATGGGTGCAAATCCGTTGGACCAGTGAAAGCCCCAGTCCCAGGCCTTCTCCCCGGCGCTCGTCACCGCGAACGAACGGTTGAAACATCGTATGGCGTTTTTCTTCCGAAATGCCTATGCCACTGTCTTCGACGCTGAAACCGCGCGCCCGCAGGGTCAGGCGAATGTAGCCGTGATCGGTGTAATGCCAGGCATTGCGCAGCAAATTGCCCATGACCGATCGCAGGAACGTCAGGTTATGGCGATCCGACGAAACCTGTTCATTGTCGTAGATAAACTCGATGCCTTTTTCCCGGATCAGCGGCGCCCAGATATCCACGAGAGCATCGGCGACTTCTTTGAGCGTCGCACTTGCTGCGGTATCAGAGTCTTCCCGATCGCGAGCCAGCATCAGAAACGTATCGACCAATTGCCGCATTTCGTCGCTCGCGCGGGCAATTCGACTGACTTGAGCCACGGAGCGCCGGTCAAGCGTGGGATTGGCTAGCAGCAATTCGCAGGAACTGCCCAATACCATCAATGGCGTGCGCAGTTCGTGGCTGACATCGCTGGTAAAGAGTTTTTCCCGGTCCAGTGCCTCACGCAACCGGCCCAGGGTCTGATCGAAGGCAAGCGCCAGCGCTCCCACTTCGTCGGCCGCGTAGTCGGGATGAAGCTCAGGGGCCAGTTCCAGCAACTGCTCGCGTTGACGCACCTGGTGCGCCAGACGAATGACCGGCGCCATCACACGCCTGGCCAGCATCCGGCCTAACAAAACCGCGAGCAGGATGCTCAAGACGAACCCGACGATCACCACCGAGAATAACGCCTGTTCACGCTGTTCGACGCTTCGCCGGTCTCGCAACAAAACGTATTTGCGACCGCCCACCAGGCTTACCATGGCGTAGTACTTAGAACCCGCGTAGAGCGTTTCCTGAAAACCTGGTGCAAGCGCCGCCAGTTCCTTATCCAGCGCCATCGCACCCGGACCTTCCTGGATGAAAAACAGTTCGTCTTTCTCCGGCTGATGGCTCCACCCGGCGCTGTTTTCCATCGACAGCAAGCGGTGCAGCCCTCCTACCAGGCGGGAAGCCGTGATATTTCGATCCACCACATGCACAGTCGCGACGATGCCCATCGCAAATACGCCCGCGACCAAGGTACTCATCAAGGCAAATACGATGACAATCCGTTTATTCAGACTCAGTTTGAAATCCATTCTGTTGCTTGGCTCCACTGCCGGTTCAAACCGCGCCATCTGCTGAATCGGGCCGATGCCGCAGAGCCGAGACGCGAACCAAAGATAGACCATAGACCACTGTACGTGGTGTTCAAGACAAGCGCTGCAACAACCAACTAAAAAAAGTACTGAAATTTTTCTACGCAAATTTTTCACATCCCTTTCACCACTCCGACACCTGCCTTGAACTAGTGTCTTTCCAGGACCCTTCAAGCGTTGTTACGCTGGGTTGTATTTGAAAGTTGTTCTCTATTGCGTACCGACGGGTAAACAAAACATGGTTGATCATGTATCGCGCAAACAGCCAGCACGAATCGTTGCATCGCGGCTGGGCAAACTGGTCGCGGCAACGGCCGCTCTGGTTATCGCAGCACTCGTCACGGGGTTTGTCTGGTGGCCCAGATCTCCGATCAACCTGGCGACCGCCGGGTCCGAAGCGACCAACAGCCTGGTCGATCGCTGGCAAGCCGGTGAAGTGGTGGTACTGGTTCGCCATGCGGAACGCTGCGACCAGTCCAGCAATCCGTGCCTTGGCCCCGCCGACGGTATTACCCGAGTCGGCAGCGAAGCCGCCACAGCCGTGGGCCAAGGCTTTGTGCAGCTGGGCATGACCCAGACCGATGTGCTGAGCAGCCCAACCACCCGCACGGCGCAAACCTCGCGTTACATGTTCGGTAAAGATGCGGCGACCCAGGAATGGCTGGTCAGTTGTGGCAAAACCATGCGTAACGATGTGGTGGCGCACAAGCAAGCCCATCGAAATCTGGTGCTGGTCACGCACAGCGGTTGCATCAGCGACTTCGAAGCCCAGACCGGTTTCAAGCACGCGACGACCAGTAAGTATGGCAGTGCCTTGTTCGTGCAAATTGCCGCCGACGGGCAACCTCAGGTACTCGGCATTGTGAATGCCACTGACTGGCAGACGCTGTTGCACGGCAAAGCCTTGAAACAATAATCGCGGAAAAAAAAGTCGAAGCCGAGAAAGCCTTTTTTGCTCGGGCAGACTATAACTAGTCCGTAACCATTAGATGRCTGACGCAACTTCTGTAGTCCACATCGCTATTGTGTTGCTTTATGTAAAAAGTTCCGCTAGTGCAAGCGTGCACCTGGCGGAGCAACATCCTTCTGCGCCAAGGTCGAGTCATGACGTCCAATAACTTGTTGCCCCACCCCGACGGCTCTTTATTGCGTGRCACCGCGCGTGCGCTGCCCATCACCGAACGCTGGATCGTGCCCGGCTTGCTGCTGGCGTACGTGGTCTTCTACCTGCTGCCGCTAGTCACCCATGGTCTATGGATTCCCGATGAAACCCGCTATGGCCAGATCAGTCAGGAAATGCTGCTGAGCGGTAACTGGGTGTCCCCGCACTTCATGGGTATCCGCTACTTCGAGAAACCCATCGCCGGTTACTGGATGATCGCCATCGGTCAAGCGGTGTTTGGCGACAACCTGTTTGGTGTGCGTATCGCTTCGGCGCTGAGCACCGGGCTGAGCGTCTGGCTGACTTACCTGATTGCTCGCCGATTCTGGAATGATCCGAGCAAGAGCTTTATCTGCGCCTTGCTCTACATGAGCTTCGGCCTGATCGCCGGGCAAGCCGGATACGCCAACCTCGATCCGCAATTCACGCTCTGGGTCAACTTGAGCCTGGTCGCGTTGTGGTTTGCCATCGATAGCCATTCCTCCCGCGGCAAACTCGGCGCTTGGGCGCTGTTGGGTTTTGCCTGTGGCATGGGCTTCATGACCAAGGGCTTTCTCGCCTGGTTGTTGCCGGTGTTGATCGCCCTGCCCTACATGATCTGGCAGCGACGCCTGGGCGAGCTGTTGCGCTACGGACCACTGGCGGTGGTCGTGGCCGCGGTGGTCTGCCTGCCGTGGGTGCTCGCCATTCACCATCAGGAACCGGATTTCTGGCGGTTTTTCTTCTGGCACGAACACATCCGCCGTTTCGCTGGCGAAGATGCGCAACACGCGCGCCCGTGGTGGTTCTATTTGCCGCTGCTGGTCGCCTCGAGCCTGCCGTGGGCTGCCTTGTTGCCAACGACACTCGTCCAGGCCTGRCAGCAAAAGCGCCAGCCCGTAATCGGCTTTCTGTTGCTCTGGATGCTGTTGCCGCTGGCATTCTTCAGCTTCAGTAGCGGCAAACTGCCGACCTACATCATGCCGTGTCTGTTGCCTCTGGCGTTGCTGATGGGACACGCAGTGATGGAGCTATTGAATCAAGGACGAGGCCGGATCATTC
>NZ_JBFTMK010000221.1:0-7557 GCF_056396965.1 Pseudomonas sp. 05N434 | reverse complement strand
ACCGTTACTTATTGATCAACACCCCCCTCAACGGTATTCCAGATCACTTATAGGCTCGCTCATGAAACCGACTAAAGATCGTCTTAATCAGAAGAAAGCAGAACTTAGTGCGCACCCGATCTTTTCTGAAATACATTCGTTATCGGTGCTTCAACGCTTCATGGAAACCCATGTGTTCGCAGTGTGGGATTTCATGTCGCTGACCAAACGCCTGCAACAGGAACTGACCTGCGTTCAGCTGCCCTGGCTACCGCCACGAGATCCGCAGGCCGCGCGTCTGATCAACGAGATCGTGCTCGGTGAAGAGTCCGATGATCGTCCCGCCCAAGGTCACTACAGCCATTTCGAGTTGTACCTGGATGCGATGCGCGAAGTCGGTGCAAGCACGGTCGCCGTCGAACGCTTCGTGGCGTTGCAAAAAGAAGGCGTGAGCTACGACGTGGCCTTGCAAAGCGTGGACGTCGACCCGGCGGCCGCACAGTTCGTACGCCACACCTTGCACACCGCGTTGCATGCGCCGGGGCATAGTGTGGCGGCGGCGTTTCTGCACGGCCGCGAGAGTGTCATCCCGCAGATGTTCCAGCGGATTCTCGACGACTGGGGCATTGGCATCGAACAGGCGCCGACCTTCCGTTACTACCTGGAACGGCACATCGAAGTCGACTCCGAAGACCACGGCCCGGCGGCGGAAAAACTCCTCGCACGCCTGGTCAATGGCGATCCGCAGCGCGAAGAAGAYGTATACGCCAGCGCCATCGCCGCCGTGGAAAGTCGCATCGCGCTGTGGGACGGCTTGCGCCTGAGCATGAGCGAACCGGTTGCCGAGGTGAACGCATGAACGCCGCCGACTACCAATCCTTCGCCGACGCCTGGGAAAGCCGCGCAACCATTCGCACCCGCCCCCGGCGTGTGCTGGAGAACGACGACAAGCTGATCTATCCGCTGAGCCGCCAGCCGCTGGTGCTGAGCGAAACCTTCCTGCGCGAATGCCCGGAACAACGGGATTTCGCCCTGGTACAGACGCTCTACAAGTTCATCAATGACGTGGTGATTTTCGAAACCGAGATCGTCGACAAGACCGCCCGCAGCATCGCTAAAAACCGCTTCAGCGTGGCGTTCCCGTTCGCCTGTCGCTACGACGCCATGACCGTGGTGGTGGACGAGGATTACCACGCCCTGGTGGCCATGGACTTCATGCAGCAGACCGTCGCCATGACCGGCATCACCCCCATCGAACTGCCGGATGAAATCGAACTGAGCCGTGCCATCCCGGCGGCCGTGGCCCTCGCACCGGAGCACCTGCGCAGTGCCGTGGAACTGATCTGCGTGGCCATCGCCGAGAACACCGTGACCGGCGATGTGGCGGCGTTCGCCAAGGACGACACGGTCAAGCAATCGATCAAAGGCCTGATGGCCGACCACTTGCTGGACGAGGGCCGTCATTCCGGGTTCTGGTCGCGGTTGGTGCGCATCTACTGGCACACCGCAAGCGAAGACGATCGCCAGTGCATCGCGCACATCCTGCCGGTGTTCATCGGCCATTACCTGACCAACGACATCCAGAAGTCCTTCGACTTCCGCCTGATCGACGCCTTGCAGATCAGCGACGCAGCACGTCAGGCCCTCAAGAGCGAAATGTCGGGGCTGGCCTTCCCGATCAATCGCCATCACCCGCTGGTCGCCAACATCGTGCGGTTTTTCCGCAGCAGTTCGCTGCTCGATTCACCGTGCGTGCAAAGCGCCCTGAGCGACTACCTGGTTTAACGAGGAGAACATCATGAGACGTCTCGATATTTTGCTCATCGGGCAAAGCCAGGCCCTGACCGAACTGGCGCTGGAGCTCGAACAACACGGTCATTCACTGGCGCGACTTGCGAATGTGGAAGAACCACCGCCAGGCCTATTTGATTTGCTGATCGACGATGCGAGCCTGCCATTTCGGGACTTCGGCAATGCGCCGCACCTGATGCTGCAAGTGGGTGTCGGGGTGCCGGGAGCTAGCGGGCTGCCACCGCTGGACCTGCTGTGCACGTACAACTCGACACCGCTGAGTCGCGTGCCGGTCGCCGAAGAGTTGTCCGGCAACGGCCAGGCATTGCGCCTGCGGGCAGTGGCCGAGCTGGTCGATCATGTGGCGCTGCTGGTCAGCCGCTTCTCCCGGGATGCCGACTATTTCCTGCAGGCCGAGCCGACGATTTCCGCGCACTTCGAACAGGTGGAAAACCTGCTGTTTTTAGAGCACCTGGCCTTCGTCCACCGTCTCAACAACACGGCAGAACCACGACTTCTGCAACTTGGGCAGATCCCGATGATCGAGCGGCTTGAACAGCGCTTTATTCAGTCTGCCGAGCGTGCGGCGCTGAACATCGCCGGCACGTCGCTGACCTATCGAGAACTGCACGCCCACAGCCGCGCCATCCAACAGCGATTGCAACCGTTGCTCGATCAGCATCAAGGGCCTCTGGTGGTCGGAGTCTGCCTGCCAAAATGCAGTGCGTTGTATGCGGGGATTCTGGCGATCCTCGGCAGCGGCGCGGTGTACCTGCCGCTGGAGCCGAGCCACCCGCTGCAACGTCAGCAGTACATTCTGGAAAACGCTGGAGCGGTGTTGTTGCTGCATGACGGAGAGCATCCACTCAGCGAGACGATGCCGGGGCTGGACATCAGCCGTATCGACAGCGGCGATGTGAACCTCGATCAACCCTTGATGCGCCAACGCCCCGATCTCGACGCGCCATGCATGGCGCTCTACACCTCGGGCACCACAGGTCACCCCAAAGGCGTGCTGCTCAGCCAGGCCAATCTCGCGCACTTCACCGCGTGGTACGCCGACTACGTGCAGCTGACCGAACAGAGCCGGGTGTTGCAGTTTTCATCGTTGAGTTTCGACTCGTCATTGATCGATATCTTCCCGACCCTGCTGCAGGGTGCAGAGCTGATCGTGCCCAACGAGGACCAACGTCGCGACCCGCTGCAACTGGTCGAGCTGATCCGCCACCAACAACTCAGCCATGCCTTTTTGCCGCCAGCCTTGCTGAGCATCCTGCCGCTGGATCAGTTGCAGGTCCTCGATCATGTGATGACCGGCGGCGATGTCTGCGAACCCTACGTAGTCCAGCAACTGACCCGCCAAGGCAATCTCTACAACCTCTATGGCCCGACCGAAGCCACGGTGCTGATCACCGCGCGGCAACTGCGTACCGGCGACAGCAACCGGACCCTCGGTGCACCGATTGCCAACAGTCAGGTGTTGATCCTTGATGAGGATTTGCAACCGGTGACCGAGCAAACCGTCGGTGAGTTGTACATCGTCGGCCCAGGGGTGTGCCTGGGTTACCTGAACAATCCGCAGCAGACTGCCGAACGCTATCTGAACCTGCACCTGCCGAACGGCCAGAGCCTGCGCGCCTACCGCTCCGGCGACATGGCCAAGTGGACCGCCGACGGTATCGAGCTGTGCGGACGGCGAGACAATCAGGTGAAGATTCGCGGCTTTCGGGTCGAGCCGGAAGAGATCGAACGCTGCCTGCGCGACAGTCAGCTATACCGTCAGGTGGCGGTGGTCATCGATTGTCATCGACGGATTCTGGCCTTTCTCGCGCAACCCCAGGAAGCGCAACCCGGTGCCGCTCGCGAAGCCTTGAAAGCCCATGCCATGCAATTTTTGCCGGACTACATGCAGCCGATCGCCTGGACCGAACTGGCAAGCATGCCGTTCGCCAGCAACGGCAAGGTCGACCGCAAAGCACTGCTGGAATTGCCCGTCAACGTGACCGACAACAGCCCACGGTGTTTGCCCGCCAGCGCCGATGAAGCGCTGTTGTTGGAAATCTGGGCTGAGCTGCTGGAGCTGCCCGCCAGCGACATTTCCACCGACGAAAGCTTCTTCAACCTCGGTGGGCACTCGATCCTGCTGTCGCGCATGCTCCTGCGTTTGCGTGAGGAGTTCGGCCGCAGTATCTCGATTAACCGCTTCATCGAACTGCCGACGATTGCGAAGCTGGCGACGTTAGTGCGCGGCTCCGGGACCGAGGAAGTGTTGAGTGAAAAAGCCCTGGCCGATGCCTTCCGTGAACTGGACATCGAGCCGCTGCCGATCAGCCGAATGGGCGATGTGCACAAGGTGATCGTCACCGGCGCCAACAGCTTTGTCGGTGTGCATATCGTCGAAGCGCTGCTGGCCTGGGGCGCCAGCGAAGTGGCGTGTCTGGTGCGCGATGGCGGTGGGCAATCGGCGGCGCAACGCTTTGCGGATGCGTTGCGGGAAAACCGCCTGGAGCATCTGGACCTGAGCCGGGTGCAGGTTTACGCGGCGGACATCACTCGCCCGCAACTGGGGCTCAGCGAAGCGGTTTACGAACGGCTGGATCGAGAGTTCGGCGCACTGGTGCACAACGCCGCCAACGTCAATCACGTCCTCGATTACGAGTCGTTGGCGCGGGATAACGTCGAACCGATTTTCGAGTGTCTGCGCCTGTGTGAAGGACGCAGCAAGAAGATCTTCAACTTCGTCTCGACGCTCTCGGCGTCCAGCACGATTTCCGACGATGGCCGGGTCCTGGAGTTGCCCGCCGCGCAGACACCGCCGATCTACATCAAGAACGGCTACAACCTGTCCAAATGGGTCGGCGAGCGGATCCTCGAAAGGGCGCGGGAACGTGGGGTTCGGGTCAATCTTTATCGCCCCGGCAATATCAGCTTCAACAGCCTCACCGGCGTCTGCCAGCCCCACAAGAATCGCCTGATGCTGATGCTCAAGGGCTCGATCCAGCTCGGTCAGGTACCGGAGTTCGCACTGAATTTCGACCTGATGCCGGTGGATTTTCTCGCCCGTTTCATCGCCTTCCATGCCAGCCGTTACCAGGCCGAAAAAGCGGTGTTCAACCTGCACAACCCCGAACCCCTGAGCTGGGACACCTACGTGGCTTCCTTTCGCGAAGCCGGTCGGGAGTTCTCGATGGTCAGCGTCGCCGACTGGCAGCAGCAATTGGGCCGGGTCGACAGTGATAACGCGCTGTTTGGCGTGCTGGGTTTCTACCTCAACGGCTTCGAGGAAGACATCGGCGACATCTCGATGATCGGCCACGACAACGCCCAGGCCGGTGTACGGCAGATGGGCGCGCACTACCCGGAAAAATCCCCGGCGCTGCTGCGACGCGGCTGCGACTACCTCAAAGAAATCAACTTCATCTGATTCACCCTAACCCCGCACGGAGCAAAAAACATGAATACTCTGCAACCCGATACCCTGATCAAAAACCCTCAAGGCTGCCACGTTGTGTCTTCGGTGGAAGTACCGGCCGACGCGGCGCAAGTCTGGGCAGTGGTCGGCAATTTTGCCGGCTTCGACCGATTCATTCMGGCGCTGTCGCACATCGAGATGACCGGCGAAGGTGTGTCGTCGCTGCGCAAGAAGTTCTTTAAGGACGGCAACCTGGTGGTCGAGCAGCTCAACTCCCGCAACGACCAGGCGCTGAACATGACCTGGACCACGATCTACAACACCTTGGGCGTGGCCAATTTGTGGGCGGCGATGAGTGTGGAATCCCTGGGTACAGACAACTCGCGGGCGACCTGGACGATCATCGCCGAACCGGCCCAGGGCGGCGCCGAGGCCCTGCCGGGGTTCAAGCAGTTCGTTCAGGGGTTTGCCGATGATGCGATGGGGAATGTGGTGAAGCTGTTTGTGTAGCGCTTCAGTTCAGCGGTGACTGATCTACCGCTATCGCAGGCAAGCCTCGCTTCTACAGGTTAGCTCTTGTAGGAGCGAGGCTTTCACGCGAAGAACGATAACGCGATCCTACTGACCTCAATCAGATCTTGAAGCTATCAACCAGTTGCTTCAAACGATTGGCCTGCTGGGACAGCGCATCACAATCCTTCAATGTTTCATTGAGGTTGGCCACGCTCTGCTGGTTCAGCAGGTTGATCTGGTTGACGTCGACGTTGAGGGTTTCGACCACGGCCGTCTGCTCTTCGGTCGCCGCGGCCACCGATTGGTTCATGCCGTCGATTTCGCCGATGCGCTGGGTCACGCTGACCAGTCGCAGGCCGGCCTGGTTCGCCACTTCGACGCTCTGCTCGCTGGACACCTGACTGGCGTTCATCGTAGTCACCGCCTCGCGAGAACCGATCTGCAGCGAGCTGATCATCTTGTGGATCTCTTCCGCCGACTCCTGGGTGCGATGAGCCAGGTTGCGCACCTCATCCGCCACCACCGCAAAACCACGACCGGCCTCACCGGCACGGGCCGCTTCGATGGCCGCGTTGAGCGCCAACAGATTGGTCTGCTGGGAGATGCCTTTGATCACATCCAGAATGTGGCCGATGTTGTCGGTGCTCGCGTTCAGGGTCTCGATCTGCGTGCAGGACAGGCTGATTTTCTGCGACAGCTCGGTCATGGCCTGGATGGTTTGTTCCACCACCTGACGGCCGTCATCGGCCTGCTCGCTCGCGCCGCTGGCGTGTTGCGAAGCATCAGCGGCATTGCGGGCGATTTCCTGGGTGGCGGCGCCCAATTGGTTGATCGCCGCGGCCACGCTGTTGGTGCGGGCGCTTTGTTCGTCGGAGCCGATGATAGAAGCGTTGGACGATGCCATCACCCGTTGCGACAGATCATGAACCTGGCGGGTCGCCGAGGACACTTCGCAAATCGATGCGTGAATCCGCTCCACGAACTGGTTGAAGGATCCACCCAACTCGCCGAACTCGTCTTTGCTTTCTACGACCAGACGACGGGTCAGGTCGCCCTCGCCCTGAGCGATGTCCTGCATCGCACGGCCCATCGTGGTCAGCGGACGCATCAGCACGTTGATCAGCAAGCTCAGCAGCACGGCAATGGCCGTCACAGCGATGAACATCGCGATCAGCGCCGAGGTGCGGAACTGGCTCAGTGGTGCATAGGCCTTGGCCTTGTCGATCGATAGACCAACGTACCACTCGGCATTCGGCAAACCGCTCACCGGTGTGAACGAGAGGATGCGGTCCTGCTTGTTCAGTACGACTTCCTGGATGCCTTTCTCGATGCGAACACTGGAACCCGGATAGATGTCTTTCAGGTTCTTCATCACTTGGTCTTTGTCCGGACTGACGATCACCTGACCGTCGGCACTGACCAGGAATGCGTGACCGATACCACCGAAGTCCACCGAGTTGATGATTTTCACCAGGGTTTCCAGGCTCAGGTCACCGCCGACCACGCCCAGCAGTTCGCTGTTCTTTTTCACCGGTATGGCAACGGTCACCACCAGCCCGCCGACCGCAGCCATATAAGGCGGGGTCAGCATGGTCTTGTCGGCGACCACGGCTTGTTTGTACCAGGGGCGCTGACGCGGATCGTAGCCGTCTGGCATCTTCGCGTCGGGGCGCTGGGTGAACATGCCATTGGCCTGCCCGACGTAGGTGAACTGGAAGTTCGAGGTGAGGGCCGGTTGATCGACCAACCCTGGCAAGTCAGCATTGGCACCCTGATGGGCGACGTTCTGCGCGAGGTTTTCCAGGACCAGCACGCGGCCGCTCATCCAGTTCTGCACGCTGCTGGCAGTAAGGTCGCCTGCT
>NZ_JBFTMK010000220.1:0-21610 GCF_056396965.1 Pseudomonas sp. 05N434 | reverse complement strand
GCATTGTCCTCTGGCTGAGCGCTTCTGTGAATCGCTTCCATCGCAGGCACCGCCGTTGCTGGCTCGCAGCCTTGTCAAGATACTCGTTCTGTTCAATAGCTCGCTGAAAAAATAGAAGAGTCCTACATCTGATCCGGTGTTTTTCCTGCGTCGTCGCGGCGCCTTTTGGCTGTTAGAATCGTCAGTCGTTTTTTCTGGAGTTTACCCCGTGATCACTTCCCGCCTTCGTACCCTGCGTGACCATATCCGTTGGGCCGTCAGCCGCTTCCATGGGGAGGATCTGTTTTTCGGCCATGGGACCGACAACGCCTGGGACGAAGCCCGTCAACTGGTATTGGGTGCGCTGCACTTACCGTGGGAAATCGCCGACAGCTATCTGGACTGCCGTCTGGAGGACGATGAGCTGGTCAATCTGCAACGCTTGCTCAAGCGCCGCATCGAAGAACGCATTCCGACCGCTTACCTGCTGGGCGAAGCCTGGTTCTGCGGCTTGTCGTTCATTGTCGACGAACGCGTGCTGATCCCGCGTTCGCCGATTGGCGAGCTGATCGAAAAACGTTTTGAGCCGTGGCTGGGTGCCGAACCTGCGCGCATTCTCGACTTGTGCACCGGTTCCGGTTGCATCGGTATCGCCTGTGCCTATGAGTTCCAGAACGCCGAAGTGGTTTTGGCCGACCTGTCGTTCGAAGCACTGGAAGTGGCTAACCAGAACATCGAGCGCCACGGTGTCGACGAGCGTGTGTTCACCGTTCAGGGTGAATCTGGTGCGCCGCATGCTCGCCGAAGCGGCGGATCATCTGACCGAGAAAGGTTTATTGATCGTCGAGGTGGGTAACAGCCAGGTTCACGTCGAGGCGTTGTACCCGGAAGTCGATTTCGCCTGGCTGGAGTTCGAGCGCGGTGGGCATGGGGTGTTCATGYTGACCGCCGAGCAGTGCCGCGATCATCAGGCGCTGTTCGCTTCTCGCATCTGACCCCGAATATTGTGGTGAGGGAGCAAGCTCCCTCGCCACAATTGGGTTTGATGTCGGTTACCGATGCGTGGCAATCCAGATCAACAACCCCGCCTGAAACACCGCAAACGCCACCAGACAGGTAATGGTAAAACGCAGYCCAGCGTCTTCACGCTTGTACTTGCTGACCTTTTCTTCGTGTTTCTTCAGTTTGACTTCCTGTTCCGCCAGGTTCTGCTCGGCTTGCTGGAGCATCTGCGCGGCTTCGAGGATTTCCACCTGTTGCAGCTTTTCGCTGTTCCAGTCGCCCAGCAAATCACCGATCTGCACCTCTTTGACGCTGCCCTTCAAATGCTGGGCATCGGCGTAGGCCACGTCAAAACCGTGCACCCRCAGAAAGTGGTCGCGGCGCAGGCGCGTGTCTTCGTTCAACGCGTCCTTGTTGTTCAGGTCGGTGCCGTCGACGGTGTAGGCGGGCCATCGTTTCTTCGCCCAAGTGATGCCTTGAGCCGCCATATAGCGCCCGATGCCACGGTTCATCGGCTCTATCTGCAAGCCGCTTTCCGGAGCGAAATGCACGCGTTTGGCGGTGTGATCGACCCACACATCCAGATGATTCTGTTCTTTGCGCACCCGTTGGCCTGGCAGCTTGATGGCCATGCGCAGCAGGCTGTGCTCCTTGCTGTTGCGTTCGGCGTAACCGAATTCGACAAAGCGCAGCGGTCGGCCGCCGGTGTTACGGTCGGTTTGCAACGGCGCCAGGCGGAGCATTTTGTGGTGCTCGACGTGGACGTCCGCCCACGGCAGCTCGACCGCTGGCGGTGTGTCTTTTTCAGCGGTGGAGTCGGGTGAAGTCTGGGTATCAGTCATAACGGCGAGATCCTGTCCAAGCCCTGTTGCCGCCAGTCATAGCGCTGGCGACAAAGGCTTATCGGCCGTTTTTTTCAGGACTGGAGCTTAACTGGGGCGAAGTCCGTCAATAAATCCGAGGATTCGTGCGCCGAGCTCCGCCGCCAGGGGCAATTGCGGATCTTTATAGGAGGCCAATTGCCGCTTCACGTCGTTGGGCACGATGCGCATGACGTGGTTCATGCCTTCGATCAGTGCCAGTTCGGCGTCCGGTTTGGCGGCTTTGAGCGCCCTGGCGTCACCCACGCCGACCTGGATGTCGTTGCTGCCCTGAATGATCAGTGCCGGCATCTTCAGTTTGGCGAAGGCGGCTGCCGGGTCCTGGCGGAACAGTGAAATCAGGTACGGCTGCACGCTGGGGCGGAAAATCACCTGCAACTGCGGCGGCACGTTGTCGTCAGTGTGGCCGGCCTTGAGGCTGTCGAGCAGTTCATTGCTGCGCAGCATCAAGGCCGGCGGCAAGCGATTGCTCAACTGCTGGCGCAGCACTTGATCGATCGGCCGGGCGCTGCCGGACAGGGAAATCACCGCCGCGGCGTCGACACTTGGCGCCGCCAGGCTGGCAATCAACGCACCTTCGCTGTGACCCAGCAAAATCAGTTTGCCCAGACGTGGGTCGGCCTTGAGCTTCTGCCCCCAGGCCACGGCATCGGCCACATAGGCTTCCACCGACAGATTGCGTTCATCGGGCGTTGCCGCAAGGCTCGCCGCCACGCCGCGTTTGTCGTAACGCACACTGGCAATGTTGTGTTTGGCCAACACCCACGCCAGCCGTTTGAGGCTGTCATTGCGCCCGCCGTCGGGGTTGTTTCCGTCACGATCCGTAGGGCCGGAGCCGGAAATGATCAGGACAACCGGTACCGGCGTGTCGGACTTGGGCAGCAACAGCGAGCCGAAAAGCTCGCCACTGTCGGTGTCCAGGGTGATCGGGCGTTGCAGGACGGAGGCCTGTACAAAACCGGTAAACAGGGTAAGGCTCAAGGCTAGAACTCGCAGCATCATCACGCCATCATCAACAAGGTGCCGGTTGGACTCGCAGGCACCCATAAGGTTCGAGGATGAACTACTTGGGTAGCCTGCGTATACTGGCGCGCATTACGTATTTTAGGTTCGATTTCACGGAGCGTCCTGCATGTCCGGCAATACCTACGGCAAGCTGTTCACTGTCACCACCGCGGGCGAAAGCCATGGTCCGGCGTTGGTCGCCATTGTCGATGGCTGCCCGCCGGGCCTGGAGATCTCCCTTGAGGACCTGCAGCGCGACCTGGACCGCCGCAAGCCCGGCACCAGCCGCCACACCACCCAGCGCCAGGAAGCCGACGAAGTCGAAATCCTTTCCGGCGTGTTCGAAGGCCGCACCACCGGTTGCGCCATCGGCCTGTTGATCCGCAACACCGACCAGAAGTCCAAGGACTACTCGGCGATCAAGGATCTGTTCCGTCCGGCCCACGCCGACTACACCTACCATCACAAATACGGTGAGCGCGATTACCGCGGCGGCGGTCGCAGCTCGGCCCGTGAAACCGCCATGCGCGTAGCCGCCGGCGCGATTGCCAAGAAATACCTGGCCACCCAGGGCATCGTCATTCGTGGCTACATGAGCCAGCTCGGCCCGATCGAAATCCCGTTCAAGACCTGGGATTCGGTGGAAGAGAACGCTTTCTTCAGCCCCGATCCGGACAAAGTGCCGGAGCTGGAAGCCTATATGGACCAGTTGCGTCGCGACCAGGATTCGGTCGGCGCGAAGATCACCGTGGTCGCCGAAGGCGTGATGCCGGGCCTCGGCGAGCCGATCTTCGACCGCCTCGACGCCGAACTGGCCCATGCGCTGATGAGCATCAACGCGGTCAAGGGCGTGGAAATCGGTGCCGGTTTTGCCAGCATCGCCCAGCGTGGCACTGAACACCGCGATGAAATGACCCCGGAAGGTTTCCTCAGCAACAACGCCGGCGGCATTCTCGGTGGCATTTCGTCGGGTCAGCCGATCGTTGCGCACCTGGCGCTCAAGCCTACATCGAGCATCACCACGCCGGGCCGTTCCATCGATATCCATGGCAACCCGGTGGAGGTCGTCACCAAGGGTCGTCACGACCCGTGCGTCGGCATCCGCGCCACGCCAATCGCCGAAGCGATGATGGCCATCGTGCTGATGGACCACTTGCTGCGTCACCGCGGGCAGAACGCCGATGTGCGCGTGAGCACTCCGGTGTTGGGGCAGCTTTAATGGCTGATCTGAAGGCCGCTGCAGTCTGATGACGGGGGCGGCGCTCCCGTACTGGCGGCTTTCCAGCTTCTACCTGTTCTATTTCGCCTTGCTCGGTTCGACAGCGCCGTTTCTGGCGCTGTACTTCGATCATCTGGGTTTCAGCGCCGCGCGCATTGGCGAACTGGTGGCGATCCCGATGCTGATGCGCTGCGTGGCGCCGAATATCTGGGGCTGGCTCGGTGACTACACCGGSCGACGCCTGGCCATCGTGCGTTTCGGCGCSRCCTGCACSYTGCTGACCTTYTCGCTGATTTTCGTCAGCAAAAGCTACGCCTGGCTGGCGATGGTCATGGCCTTGCACGCGTTTTTCTGGCATGCGGTGTTGCCGCAGTTCGAGGTCATCACCCTGGCTCATTTGCGGGGACAGACCTCGCGTTACAGTCAGATTCGCCTGTGGGGCTCCATCGGTTTCATCATCACTGTCGTGGCGCTGGGCCGATTGTTCGAATGGCTCAGCCTCGACATTTACCCGGTGGCACTAGTGCTGATCATGGCCGGGATCGTCGTCAGCAGTCTCTGGGTGCCCAATGCGCAACCGGTTCAGGGTGAACGGTTGGCGGGGGAGGGATTCCTCCAGCAATTGCGCAACCCCGGAGTATTGGCGTTTTACGCGTGCGTGGCGCTGATGCAGATGAGTCACGGGCCGTATTACACCTTTCTGACCTTGCACCTTGAGCGACTCGGTTACAGTCGCGGGCTGATCGGCATGCTCTGGGCGGTCGGCGTGGTCGCCGAAGTCTTGATGTTTCTGTTCATGAGCAAGATTCTCGCGCGCTTCTCGGTACGCCGGGTGCTGCTGACGAGTTTCCTGCTGGCGGCTTTGCGTTGGTTGTTGCTCGGCTCGTTTGCCGAGTTCCTTTGGGTGTTGCTGTTCGCCCAGGTGCTGCACGCCGCCACCTTCGGCAGCTTTCACGCCGCTGCCATCCAGTTCGTGCAACGTAGCTTCGGCGCGCGCCAGCAAGGCCAGGGCCAGGCGTTGTATGCCGCGCTGGCCGGCACCGGCGGTGCACTGGGCGCGTTGTATTCCGGCTACAGCTGGAATGCCCTCGGCGCCACATTGACCTTTAGTATTGCCAGCCTCGCAGCCTTTGCCGCTGCCGTTATCATTGCCACACGTATGCAAGAGGACAGGCCATGAGCCTTACCCGTGAACACCTCGCCCAGGAAATCATCGACGCCGGGCGCTTTCTGTATGGCCGCGGCTGGTCGCCGGCCACCAGCAGCAATTACTCGACCCGCCTGTCGCCGACCGAAGCTTTGCTGACCGTGTCCGGCAAGCACAAGGGCCAACTGGGCCCGGACGATGTGCTGGCCACCGACTTGTCAGGCAACAGCCTGGAGCCAGGCAAGAAGCCGTCCGCCGAAACCCTGTTGCACACCCAGCTCTATAGCTGGCGTCCGGAGATCGGCGCGGTGCTGCACACCCATTCGGTGAACGCCACGGTGCTGTCGCGCCTGACGCCGGAAGATTTCATCGAGTTCGAAGACTACGAACTGCAAAAGGCCTTCAGCGGCGTGTCGACCCACGAGTCCCGGGTGCGCGTGCCGATTTTCGACAACGACCAGGACATTGCGCGGCTGGCCGCCAAGGTRCAGCCTTGGCTCGACGCCCACCCTGATTGCGTCGGCTACCTGATTCGCGGTCATGGCCTCTACACGTGGGGCGCGCGCATGAGCGACGCACTGCGGCAGATCGAGGCTTTTGAATTTTTGTTCGAGTGCGAGTTGAAGACGCGCTCGCTCTTTAACCGTAATGCATGAACTGTTAAGGAGTTGCCCTGATGAGCAGCCTGTCCGTTTACCACGTCTCAAGCCCTGACATTCCGAACAAGGTGCTGACCCACTTTGAAGACATCGCCTCGACCCTGGCCGAGCAGGGCGTGCGTTTCGACCGTTGGCAAGCCGCAGCGAAAATCCAGCCTGGCGCCAGTCAGGAAGAAGTGATCGCCGCGTACCAGGAGCAAATCGACAAGCTGATGACCGAGCGCGGTTACATCACCGTCGACGTGGTCAGCTTGAACAGCGATCACCCGCAAAAAGCCGAGTTGCGTGCCAAGTTCCTCGATGAACACCGTCATGGCGAAGACGAAGTGCGATTTTTCGTCGCTGGCCGTGGCTTGTTCACCCTGCACATCGACGATTACGTATACGCCGTGCTCTGCGAGAAGAACGACCTGATCTCGGTGCCAGCCGGCACAAAGCACTGGTTCGACATGGGTGAAAACCCGCATTTCGTCGCAATCCGCCTGTTCAACAACCCCGAAGGCTGGGTGGCCAACTTCACCGGCGATGACATCGCCAGCCACTTCCCGTGTCTTGAGGACTGAACCGATGCCGATCAAAGCGATTCTCACCGATATCGAAGGCACCACCAGCGCGGTGAGTTTTGTGTTCGACGTGTTGTTTCCGTACGCGGCTAAACACCTGCCGGACTTCGTTCGCGAAAATGCCGAACGTGCTGACGTCGCCGAACAGCTTGCCGCCGTTCGGCGTGACAGCGGCGAACCGCAAGCCAACGTCGAGCGGGTTATCGAAATCCTCTTGGGCTGGATCGCCGAAGACCGCAAGGCCACGCCGCTCAAGGCGTTGCAGGGCATGGTCTGGGAGCAGGGGTATCAGGCCGGGCAGTTGAAGGGCCACGTTTACCCGGACGCCGTTGACGCGCTGAAGCGCTGGCATCAGGAAGGCTATCAACTGTTTGTGTATTCCTCGGGTTCGATTCAGGCGCAAAAACTGATTTTCGGTTGTTCGGAGGCGGGGGATCTGTCGCCACTGTTCAGTGRCTATTTCGACACCACTTCAGGGCCCAAGCGCGAAGCGCAGTCTTACCAGCGCATCACCCGGGCGATTGGCGTCGAGGCTTCGCAGATTCTGTTTCTGTCCGACATCGTTCAGGAACTGGACGCGGCGCGCACGGCCGGCATGGCCACCTGTGGCCTGGCACGTGAAGGCGGGGAGTTGGCAGGGCATGTGACGGTGGACAGTTTTGCGCGGATCAGTCCTTCTGCCCTGTAAACCCCAGAACCTGTAGGAGCAGAGCTTGCTCGCGAAGGCGGCAGGTCAGTCAACATTAATGTCGCCTGACACTCCGCTTTCGCGAGCAAGCTCTGCTCCTACAGGGGATTGCGTGACGATTTATGCCGAGTGATAGGTCGGCAGCGCGAACCGTTGCTGGCTTTGCAGCATGGAAATCTGCGGCAGTTCGCTGGCCTGTTCGGCGACGTCACGGCGAATCGCGCTGATGACCCATGACAGCTGATCGCCGGCATGCAATTGCTGGTAGGAAATCGAACGTTTGAAGACTTTACCGTCGTGGCTGCGCAGGGTCAGCAGAATGCCGCCATCCGGCCGGGGCTGGGTGGTCACTTCGAAGTTGGAGAACAGCGACGAAAATTTTTCCTGGATCAGGCTCATGTCTATCAGCTCCATTTTGTGCTTGAAGGGCAACATGGAGGGGTAGTTGCAGTGATTGTGCCAGCACCTATATTTTTAAAATTTCATATAAATCAGTAAGTTATATTTTTACGATTTTTTGGCTTTCGTGCAATTTGCATGAATGGCCATCGTGCATCCTGCATTTTGCGAGATCGTCGACAACTGGATGGAACCAATCGCAACGGCGGAGTTCCGCTTTGCGAAGGCATCGGTCGCGGATACAAAACATTGCAAAAACCGCGTGTACAGCTCAAGAAGCCCTGACGTATTTTCGGCCTCAATCAACGCCACCCGACAATAAAAAGATCGAACGGGAGCAACCATGAGCCGCACGCTGCACGACACGATTACCTGGGGCATGATGCTCCGCAAGCTGCCTTCCATTGCCAAAGCCATCCCCCGCGTGGTGAAGGGCATGAAAGTCGCCAACGTCAAGGACCCGACCCAACCGTGTGGTCTCGGCTGGAGCTTCGAGCAGGCGACGTTGCGCAATCCCGATGGCCCGGCATTGCTGCAGGGCGACGTGATGCTCACTTATGCACAGGCCAATCAGTGGGCCAACCGCATCGCCCATCACCTGATTGCCCGATGTGGCGCGCACCTGGTTTGTCGCCGATCAAGATACTGACCGTGATCCGGGCAAAACGCCCGATGGCTTCATTAACCTGATGGCGGCCAGCTGCGACGCGCCCAGTGACAATCCCGTCAGCAGCCGGCAGGTTTTTTTCGATGACCCTTGTTTCTATATCTACACCTCGGGCACTACCGGGTTGCCCAAGGCCGGGGTGTTCAAGCACGGCCGCTGGATGCGCAGCTCCGCCAGCTTCGGGCTGATCGCCCTGGACATGCAGCCGCAGGACGTCGTCTATTGCACCTTGCCGCTGTACCACGCCACCGGGCTTTGCGTGTGCTGGGGCTCGGCGATCAGCGGGGCGTCGGGGTTTGCCATCCGCCGCAAGTTCAGCGCCAGCCAGTTCTGGAGCGACGTGCGCAAATACCGGGCGACCACCCTCGGGTACGTTGGCGAATTGTGTCGCTACCTGGTGGATCAACCGCGCAGCGTCGACGACAGTCGGCACAGCGTGAGGAAGATGATCGGCAATGGTCTGCGCCCCGGCGCGTGGAACGAGTTCAAGACGCGATTTGCCGTCGACCACATCTGCGAGCTGTACGCCGCCAGCGACGGCAATATTGGCTTCACCAACATCCTCAACTTCGACAACACCATTGGCTTTTCCCTGATGTCCTGGGAGCTGGTGGCGTACGACCACGACAGCGGTGCCCCCACGCGGGATGCCAACGGCTTCATGCACAAAGTGGCCAAGGGCGAGCAGGGGCTGTTGTTGGCGAGGATCGACGACAAGGCGCCTCTGGACGGCTACACCGATCCGCAGAAGACCGCAAAAGTGGTGCTCCATGACGTGTTCGTGAAGGGCGACCGTTACTTCAATAYCGGTGACCTGCTGCGCAACATCGGTTTCGGTCACGCGCAGTTTGTCGATCGCCTGGGGGACACCTACCGCTGGAAGGGCGAAAACGTCTCCACTACCGAGGTCGAGAACATCCTGTTGCAACACCCGCACATCGCCGAAGCCGTGGCCTATGGCGTGGAAATCCACAACACCAACGGGCGGGCGGGGATGGCGGCCATTACACCAGCCGAATCCCTGGCGACCCTGGATTTCAGTGAGTTGCTGGCGTTCGCCAGGCAACAAATGCCGGCCTATGCGGTGCCACTGTTCCTGCGGGTGAAAGTGAAAATGGAAACCACCGGGACCTTCAAGTACCAGAAGACCCGGCTCAAGGACGAAGCCTTCGACCCGAGCAAAACCGGCGATGACCCAATTTATGCCTGGCTGCCGGGCACCGAAACCTACGTGCGAGTCACCGAGCAGGTGCTGGCGGATATTTACGGAGGCAGGCATCGCTATTGAAAGGGTCGCTATTGAATATCGCTATGACCGTCCATGAGAAAAAACAAGTGACAGGTTCCGGGCTGCTCGGGAAACTATCGGCTTTCCGATTGACCGAATGTGGAGTCCCCAATGTCAGACAAAAGCCGCCAGATGACCCCCGAAGAGGCTGCTGAATTTGCCGAACAGGTGTTCAACAAAGCGCGCGAGGGCGATGCGGCCATGATGGCTGCGCTGCTGACCAAGGGCCTGCCGCCGAACCTGCGCAACCACAAGGGCGACACTTTACTGATGCTCGCCGCGTACCACGGCCATGTCGACACCGTAAAAGTTTTGCTCGAACACAAGGCCGATCCCGAGATTCGCAACGACAACGGCCAGAGCCCGATTGCTGGCGCGGCATTCAAGGGTGATCTGGCAGTGGTCAAGGCGTTGGTCGAGGGTGGCGCTGAAGTGGAAGGTTCGTCCTTCGACGGACGCACTGCGTTGATGATGGCGGCGATGTTCAACCGCGTCGAAATCATCGACTACCTGATCAGCAAAGGCGCCGATCCGAAAGCCAAGGACGCCAATGGTGTGTCTGCGCTGGACGCGGCCAAGACCATGGGCGCGGCGGATACCACGGCTCAGCTGCAAAAACTCCTGGCCTGATTCGGGCTTTTGTGGCGAGGGAGCTTGCTCCCGCTGGGCTGCGAAGCAGCCCCAAAATCAGCGATCGCGGTCATTCAGATAGACCACATTCACCGGATTTACGACTGCTTCGCAGCCGAACGGGGGCAAGCCCCCTCGCCACAGGTTCCTGCCAGGTCCCGCAATCCGTTTCCGAATGCGTTATCCTTCGCGCCCTCAAAATTCCCTTGCTACAGGATCCACCTCATGAAAGCCGCACTCGTCGAACTCATCAGCAAAATCAGCTCCGGGTGCATGGGCGAGGACGAAATCCTGAAAATCGCTGACGAAGCGGCTCAGGCCTACGCCGATCCCGAGGCTTTTCTGGCGGCCAATCCAGATATCAACTACGACGACACCTTTCCGATCCCGTTGGGCGAGTGGGTTGTCGTCGGCAGTCTGCCGGAAACCGTGCTGTTCCAGGCCGACACCTACATGGACCTGTTCGCGCAGATCGTCGCCTCGTTCGGCCCCGGCGTTGAGTTCAACATCAAGCCCAAACAACTGGCCAAAACCGAAGCTCTGACGGCACTCAATCGCATTCAGGTGCAGATGAGCAGCCTGAACAAGGAAAACGGTGGCTACACCTTGATGAATTTCAGCCAGTTGCTCGACGACGAACTGCAAGTGGTGCTGGTCTATGGCAACGACGTGCCACGGGTGCTGGAGTTGTGCGCCGAAGTCGGCATCGCCGCCGCGCCCTCCCTGGAAGCCCTGAAAGTGGCCATCCACGTCTGAGGCCGTCTACAACGGTAATAAAACGGAACCCTCGCCAGGCCCGACTATCCTAAGAGTGCCTACCATTTTTTTGGAGCGACACCATGGGTTCCACGTTCAACACCCTGATCGGCCTGATTATTTTTGCCCTGGATATCTGGGCCATCATCAACGTGCTTAAAAGTGGCGCCGAAACCGGGATGAAAGTCCTTTGGGTGCTGTTGATCCTGCTGCTGCCGGTGCTGGGCCTGATCATCTGGGCCATCGCCGGGCCAAGAGGCGATGTGCGGATCTGACGATCTTCATGGTAGGAGCGAGGCTTGCCCGCGAAAGGATCGCTGCGGTGTACCTGATAGACCGAGTCATCGTTCTTCGCGGGCAAGCCTCGCTCCTACCGGTGTGTGCATCAGAAGGTTCGACCTGTCATGTTCCGCGACGTAGAATGCGCGCCTTTCCCGGTCAATCGAGGCGATCGATTGGCCATCATGGGCGGGTAACCGTCCGTTGCCACCCGCATTCATCGGAGCACTTCCCATGAGCAATACCCCAACCAGCGAGTACCTGGAAACCCTCTACGAAGGCTATGGTCAGCGTTTTCGCATGGAAAAACTGCTGCACGAAGTGCGCACCGAACACCAGCACCTGGTGATCTTCGAAAACCCGCGCATGGGCCGGGTGATGGCGCTGGATGGCGTAATCCAGACCACCGAAGCCGACGAATTCATCTACCACGAAATGCTCACCCACGTGCCGATCCTCGCCCATGGCACCGCCAAGCGCGTGCTGATCATCGGTGGTGGCGACGGCGGCATGCTGCGTGAAGTGGCCAAGCACCGCAGCGTCGAACACATCACCATGGTCGAAATCGACGGCACCGTGGTCGACATGTGCAAGGAATTCCTGCCGAACCACTCCAAGGGTGCGTTCGATGATCCACGCCTGAACCTGGTGATCGACGACGGCATGCGTTTCGTCGCCACCACCACCGAAAAGTTCGACGTGATCATTTCCGACTCCACCGACCCGATCGGTCCGGGCGAAGTGCTGTTCTCCGAAAACTTCTACCAGGCTTGCCACCGCTGCCTGAACGAAGGCGGCATTCTGGTGACCCAGAACGGCACCCCGTTCATGCAAATCGAAGAAGTCAAAACCACCGCCGGTCGCCTGCGCAGCCTGTTCCCGGACTGGCACTTCTATCAGGCGGCCGTGCCGACCTACATCGGCGGCGCAATGACCTTCGCCTGGGGCGCGACCGATACCGCTTATCGCAAATTGTCCCGCGAAACCCTGCAACAGCGCTTCGCCGGCAGCGGCATCATCACCCGCTATTACAACCCGGAAATCCACATTGGTGCCTTCGCGTTGCCGCAGTACGTGCTGCAAGCGGTGAACAAACCTAGCAACGACTGATGCTTCGTCGATAAGAGGCCGTCGCCGGTGTGTGAACACGCGGGTGACGGCCTTTTTTCATGTCTCGCTTTTGGGATCCCTTGGAACGATCGGCCAATGCACGAGTCGAGATAGATGTAAGCCCATCCATGGGTTTTACCGAGGAGGCACCGATGCAAAAGTGGAAAATCACTTTCGTGGATGAACACGGTGAATCAGTCGACGAACTCTTCGAGTGCGAGGAGTGCCCGAGCAACGAGCAAGCAGCCCAACTCATTCGCGACCGGCGACTGCCGGTGGCTGCGAAACTGGACCTCAATGATCTGGAGGGTCGTACCGATGATCCGACCGTCAAAAGTCTGAAATCCCAAAACAGCATTGAAATCCTCAGTATTACTCCGATTTGATACACCTCCTGTCACATTCACCACCAGGCCTTGGCAGCGGCTCTGTCTTGAGGCTACTCTGCAACCGAGATCAGCGAGTGACTCGCTAAGGTCTGGTCTTGTCAGCTACATGCTTGTTTCCCGGCGGCAACCTCTGTTGCTGCATCGAAAGTGCAGGGAATACGGAAAGTCTATCCATCAGTCTGAGGGGGACGTTTCATGAGCACAGCCTATCAAGAAGACATCAGCAGCAGCGTGCTGCGCCGCATGAAAGAAGGCGGTTTCGATTTTTCACGATTCCATCCCATCGAGTTCTACGCCATTTTCCCGGACGAGGAGCGGGCACGCAGGGCGGCAGGTCATTTTTGTGGTGAATCCTTGAATGCCCAGATCAGCGCGCGTGACGACGGCGCGTGGTCGCTGGAACTGAGCAAAGTGATGTACGCCACCTACGACGGGATCGGCGACTTCGAGCAGGACTTCGAGGCGGTGGTCGAGCCTCTGGGTGGCATCATCGAGGGATGGGGCGTCAAACAGGAGATACGAGGGCTACTCGCATAAGCTTATGAACAGTGACACTTAGTAACGGCTGACCTTTGGGTTGGCCGTTTTTGTTTCAATCTTTTTATTTCGCCACATTTCAAACGGACAAAAAAAAGCCACCTGAACAGGCGGCTAAAGGGAAGAGCGATCAGTTTTCCAGCGAATGCACGGATTATCCGCATCTCCCTCCCGAGCAGTGAAATCAACTCTGACTATGCTGCTGATAGGCGACAGCATTGCTTCGCCATGAAGCGGGGGCGATCAGGGTGGGGCAATTACCGCACAGGATTGGTGCGGGGCGCGCAGCGACATTATCCAACTGATTGATATCAAAGCGTTTCTGCCTATGGCACGGGCCTTGCGAAGGCCTGGATGTCCGTGTGACAAGGAGTACGGCATGATCCGCACCTATTTTGATGAGATGTACGATGCCGGCGGCCAGGTCCGTCCGCATTATCGGGAGTTTGCCCGTTGGCTGGCCGAAACGCCTGACGAGCTTTTGGCACAACGGCGACGCGAGGCCGATCTGTTATTTCATCGCGCCGGGATTACCTTCACGCTCTATGGTGATAAGCAGGGGACAGAGCGCCTGATTCCCTTCGACACCATTCCCCGCAGCATCCCCGCCAGTGAATGGCGGGTCGTCGAACGCGGCTGCATTCAGCGGGTCAAGGCATTGAACATGTTCCTTGCCGACCTCTATCACGAGCAGCGCATCATCAAGGCCGGCATCATTCCGGCCGAACAAGTGCTGGCCAACGAGCAATACCAGTTGGCGATGCAAGGGCTGGATCTGCACCGCGATATCTATTCGCACATTTCCGGCGTCGACCTGGTACGCGATGGCGACGGCACGTACTACGTGCTCGAAGACAACCTGCGTACCCCCAGCGGCGTGAGCTACATGCTCGAAGACCGCAAGATGATGATGCGCCTGTTCCCCGAGTTGTTCGCGGCCCAGCGCATCGCGCCGATCGACCACTACCCGAACCTGTTGCTCGACACCCTGAAAAGCTCCAGCCCGATCGACAACCCGAGCGTGGTGGTGCTGACGCCGGGGCGTTTCAACAGTGCGTTTTTCGAGCATGCGTTCCTCGCTCGGGAAATGGGCGTTGAACTGGTGGAAGGCGCCGACCTGTTTGTGCGCGACGACAAGGTGTTCATGCGCACCACGGACGGGCCGAAAGCGGTCGACGTGATCTACCGTCGCCTCGACGATGCTTTCCTCGATCCGCTGGCGTTCAACCCCGATTCGATGCTTGGCGTTCCAGGGCTGCTGTCGTCCTACCGCTCCGGCAATGTGGTGCTGGCGAATGCCATCGGCACCGGGGTCGCGGACGACAAGTCGGTGTATCCCTTCGTCACGGACATGATTCGTTTCTACCTCGATGAAGAGCCGATCTTGAAGAACGTGCCGACGTGGCAGTGTCGTAATCCTTCTGAACTGTCCCACGTGCTGGCCAACCTTCCGGAGCTGGTGGTCAAGGAAACCCAAGGCTCCGGCGGTTACGGAATGCTGGTGGGGCCGGCGGCGACGGCGGCGGAGATCGAGTCTTTCCGCGAGCGGATCAAAGCCAAGCCCCACGCGTACATCGCGCAACCGACGTTGTCGTTGTCGACCTGTCCGACCTTTGTCGAAAACGGCATCGCACCGCGCCACATCGACCTGCGTCCGTTTGTATTGTCTGGCCGCGAAACCCGGGTTGTGCCCGGCGGTTTGACCCGTGTCGCCTTGCGTGAAGGCTCCCTGGTGGTGAACTCGTCCCAGGGCGGCCTCGGTGCCGCGCGAGCCAGCGCCCATGCGGTGCGTGGGCGAATCACCGCCGACATGTGGGAAAACATCAACGCCACCTGGCTGGAAATTCGCGGGATCGCCGAGCAGGGCTTGAGTCGCTACGGCATGAGCCGTTTCTGTGAGTGGATCAAGGAACGTTCCCACCTGTTCCGCGGCGCTTGCTACGGCACGATCATGCGTAACGACGCGTTCCGCTTCATTCGTCTGGGCACCTTTATCGAAAGGGCCGACAACACCTTGCGCCTGCTTGATGCCCGTTACGAAATGGCCGGCGATCAAGCCGAAGCCGTCAGTGACGGTACGGCCCACGCCTACTACCAATGGAGCGCCTTGTTGCGGGCCTTGTCATCGTTCGAGGCCTACACCGAAATCTACCGCGACGCCCCCGGCGCCCGGCATGTGGCCGAGCTGTTATTGCTGCGCGCCGATGTGCCGCGATCCCTGCGAGCCTGCACCGAAGAGGTCGATCAGATTCTCGCTCAACTACCGGGGGCCAACGGCCGTCCCGCACAACGCCTGGCGGCGGAAATGGACGCGCGCCTGCGCTACACCGGTATCAACGAAATCCTCGACGAAGGCCTGCACACCTGGCTGACCGAGTTCATCCCGCTGGTGCGCCAGTTGGGCAATGCCATACACAGTTCCTATCTGGAGGCTGCATGAGACTTTCCATTAGCCACGAGACCGCCTATCACTACGAAGATCAGGTGCGGGCGAGCATCCAGTACCTGCGACTGACACCCCACGACAGCGAGCGCCAGCACGTGCTGAGCTGGCAACTCGACCTGCCGCGCCCGGTGCGCGCGCAACTCGATCCGTTCGGCAACATCCTGCATGTGTTGACCCTGGATGAGCCGCATGAAGCGATCATCATCGGCGCCCGTGGCCAGGTCGATATCGACGAGCTGCGCGAAGCCGAGCACGAGAGTCAGTCGGCGCTGCCGTTCCTGCGTTTCACCCGGCTGACCGAAGCCGACGAAGCCCTGCGCGCGTTTGCCGGGAAGGCGTGCAAGCAACGGCGGGATCGCACGGCGCTGATCGATTTGATGCATGGCCTGAACCAGCACATGACCTACACGCCAGGTGCCACCGAAGTGGAGACCAGCGCCGCGCAAGCTTTCGCCGGGCGTTCCGGGGTCTGCCAGGACCATACCCATGCGTTTCTCGCCTGCGCCCGCAGCCTGGGCATCCCCTCGCGTTATGTGTCGGGGTATTTGTACAGCGAGAACAGTGAACACCTGGCCAGTCACGCCTGGGCGGAAGCCTGGCTGAATGACGCCTGGTATAGCTTCGATGTGACCAACGAACTGGCCCGGCCTGAACGTCACTTGAAACTGGCCGTGGGCCTGGACTACCTCGACGCCTGTCCGGTGCGCGGTATGCGCCGTGGCGGCGGGTATGAGCAGATGCATGCCAAGGTGTTGGTCGCGCCGACGCCTGCGCCGGTGATCTCCGTCCAACAGCAGTAGCAGTCATTCATTGTGGCGAGGGAGCTTGCTCCCGCTCGGCTGCGCAGCAGTCGCAAACCCGGCGAATGCGGTTTGCCTGACGGATCGCGTCGCCTGATTTGAGGGCCGCTTCGCGCCCCAGCGGGAGCGAGCTCCCTCGCCACAGGTGGATGTTTATTTGGCCGAAGACACCTTGCGTCCCGCCATGTGTTTCAAATACCCCACCAACAACTCCAGATCCCCCTCCGGCAACACCGTCGGCGAGAACCCGGGCATCTTCGCCTGCGGCCACTGGCGCAAGCTCTGCGGGTCACGGATGTAACGCTTGAGGAAGTCCGCGCCGAAATACTCGGTCGGGTTGAACGGAATATTCAGGTCCGGCCCGAACTGCGCGTCCCCCGCGCCATTGAGTCGATGACAGGCCAGGCAGTTCTTCTGAAACAGCGCAAAGCCCTTGTTCACCGGATGGTCCGCCTTCAATGCAGGATCGGGTAACAGGGCAGGGAAGCGCTCAGCCACCGGGGCCATGCGCTTGATGCTCGCCACTTCGAACGGCCATTGCTCGGGACTGATATTGCCCGCCTGTGGATCGGTCCAGACCAGATAGAACGGCCCGGCACTGGGCTTGCCCTCGGACAGCGGCGGCCACGGCTTGGCCGGGTCTTCAATCGCCAGCCAGGCCCGCGCGCCCTGGGTATTGAGCAACGGCGCGGCGGCCAGTTCGGCGGCAAAACCGTCCAGGGCCACGGCTTGCAAGTGGTCGTCAGGCTTGATGCCCGTCAACAACGCCGCCAACGGCACGGCGCGATAGCTCATGTCCCGTTTGTAGGAAACGTCGTTAGTGATCGTGATGGTCTGAGCCTGAGGATGCTTGAGCAATTCCTCGGTCTGCCAGGTGCGAGGGTTCGCGCCCAACTCAAGATTCAGCTGCGCGGCAGACWGAGGCGTGCTGAGCAGCAAGGCCCCAAACAAAATGAGCGCTTTCAAGTGATCGTCGTCCATGTCGTGGAAGTGCCGCAAAGGTTGGCACAGCCACGCCGGCCCGGATAGCGAGCCAGTCACATTTTTATCAGGCGAAATGAAAACCCCCGCTGCTCGATCAGCCAAGCACCTTGGTCAGGTTCGGCAAAATCAACAACAGCGTAGTAGCAAATAGAATGAGCCCGGCTTGACGTACTTTCGAATGTTTGAACATGGCTTGACCGCCTTTTTTGTTATTTCCTGGTTGCCTGCCTGCATATCTCCATGACGGCAGAGCGCTGCACTTCCTGTAGGACGAGAGCCTCGGCAAAACCCGACGACAACTTCGTACAGGTTTACATTAGGGCCCGCGTCACGCTTGGCTTAGATCCATTTCGTATGGACTTAGCGCTGACCACTGCCAAAAAGACATGAGGCCTATGGCCATCTTCTTGGGCGCCCGTTGGCTAGACAGCTTGGTGACACGAATCGATTAATCCGATAGCTGACTACCGTTCGTCTGAGCGTGACCGTCAACGCCAATGAGCGCTGTGGTCATTGAATCCACGGCTGCTCGGCATAAGGTGAGGGTATAGAGATCACCCTCAGGTTCGAGAACGCCATGACCCAAGCTTTGATATTTGACGCGTTACGCACGCCCCGTGGCAAAGGCAAGGCCAATGGCGCCTTGCACAGCGTCAAGCCAGTGAACCTGGTGGCCGGGCTGCTGACGGCGTTGCAGCAGCGCACCTCCCTGGACACCAGTCAGGTCGACGACGTGGTGCTTGGCTGCGTGACGCCTATCGGTGATCAGGGCGCCGACATTGCCAAGACCGCCACACAAGTGGCCGATTGGGACGTCAGCGTGGCGGGTGTGCAACTCAATCGCTTCTGCGCGTCGGGGCTGGAAGCAGTGAACCTGGGCGCGATGAAAGTGCGTTCCGGCTTCGAAGATCTGGTGGTGGTCGGTGGCGTCGAGTCGATGTCCCGCGTGGCCATGGGCAGCGACGGCGGGGCCTGGGCGCTGGACCCGGAAACCAACTTGCACAGCCATTTCACACCCCAGGGCGTGGGTGCTGACCTGATCGCGACAATCGAAGGTTTCAGTCGTCAGGACGTCGATGCCTTCGCGTTGCACTCCCAGCAGAAAGCGGCGCGGGCGCGGGCGAATGGTTCCTTCAACAAGTCGCTGGTGCCGGTGCAGGACCAGAACGGCATCATCCTGCTTGATCACGATGAGTTCATTCGCGCCGATTCGACGATGGAAGGCCTGGGCAAGCTCAAGCCAAGTTTCGAAATGATCGGGCAAATGGGCTTCGACGCCACGGCATTGCGGGTGTACAGCCAGGTCGAGCGGATCAACCACGTTCACACGCCGGGCAACAGCTCCGGGATCGTCGATGGCGCGGCGCTGATGCTGATCGGCTCCGAAGCGAAGGGCCGGGCGCTGGGCTTGCAGCCACGGGCGCGGGTCGTCGCCACGGCAGTCACCAGCACCGACCCGACCATCATGCTCACCGGCCCGGCGCCGGCCACCCGCAAGGCACTGGCCAAGGCCGGGCTGCGGGTCGAAGACATCGACCTGTTCGAAGTCAATGAAGCGTTCGCCTCGGTCGTGTTGAAGTTCATCAAGGACATGGCCATCGACCCGGACAAGGTCAACGTCAACGGCGGCTCCATCGCCATGGGCCATCCGCTCGGCGCCACCGGTTGCGCGATTCTCGGCACGCTGCTCGATGAACTGGAAACCCGGCGCCTGCGCTATGGCCTGGCGACATTGTGTGTCGGCGGCGGCATGGGCATTGCCACCATCATCGAACGCCTCTGAGCCTGCCTTTAAGAAAATCCGACTCAAGGAAAATTGCCATGACCCAAGCCATTCGTTACGAAAAGGGCCAGGACCGGATCGTCGTCCTGACCATCGACATGCCGGGCCAGAGCGCGAACACCATGAACGCGGTCTACCGCGAGGCCATGGCCACCTGTGTCGAGCGCCTGGTCGCCGACAAGGATGCGATTGCCGGCGTGATCATCACCTCGGCCAAGAAAACCTTCTTCGCCGGTGGCGACCTCAATGAACTGATCAAGGTCGGCAAGCCCGAAGCCCAAGCCTTTTACAACATGGTGCTGACCCTCAAGGGCCAGTTGCGCACCCTGGAAACCCTCGGTAAACCGGTGGTTGCCGCCATTAACGGTGCGGCGCTCGGCGGCGGTTGGGAAATCTGCCTGGCCTGCCATCACCGTGTAGTGCTCGACAACCCGTCGGTGCTGCTTGGCCTGCCGGAAGTCACCCTCGGCCTGTTGCCGGGCGGCGGCGGGGTGGTGCGCATGGTGCGCATGCTGGGCATCGAAAAAGCTCTGCCGTATCTGCTGGAAGGCAAGAAAATCCGCCCGCAACAGGCGCTGCAAGCGAGGTTGATCGATGAGTTGGCTGTCGATCACGATGAGCTGATGGCCAAGGCGCGGGCGTGGATTGCTGCTCATCCGGTTGCTGTGCAGCGTTGGGATGTGAAGGGTTATCAGATCCCTGGCGGTACGCCGTCGGATCCGAAAGTCATGCAGATGCTGGCCATCACGCCGTCGATCCTGCGTAGTAAAACCCAGGGGTGCCTGCCCGCGCCGGAGAAAATCCTCTGCGCCGCGGTGGAGGGCGCTCAGGTGGATTTCGACACCGCGCACCTGATCGAAACCCGCTATTTCACCGAACTGACTACGGGCCAGGTGTCGAAAAACCTCATCGGCACCTTTTGGTTCCAGCTCAATGAGATCAATGCCGGCGGTTCGCGACCTCAGGGCATAGCGCCTTACGTGACGAAGAAAGTCGGCGTGCTCGGCGCCGGGATGATGGGCGCGGGCATCGCGTTTGTCAGCGCCTCGGTCGGTATCGATGTGGTGCTCAAAGACATCAACCTCGCCGCGGCAGAGAAGGGCAAGGCTCACTCGGCGGCGCTGCTGGACAAGAAGGTTGCTCGGGGTCAGTTGAGCCGGGAACAGCGCGAGGCGATTCTGACRCGAATCGATACCACTCAAGACGATGCGGATCTGGCCGGTTGTGATTTGATTATCGAAGCGGTGTTTGAAGATCGCGAGCTTAAAGCCAGGGTCTCATCGGCAGCGCAAACCGTCGTCGGCCCGGACGCGGTGATCGCCTCCAATACCTCGACGTTGCCGATCAGTAGCCTGGCCACCGCCGTGCCAAACCAGAGCAAATTCATCGGCCTGCATTTCTTCAGTCCCGTGGAGAAAATGCCGTTGGTGGAAATCATCAAAGGCGTCCATACCAGCGACGAAACCCTGGCTCGCGGTTTCGATTTCGTCCTGCAAATCAAGAAAACTCCGATTGTGGTCAATGACAGTCGTGGCTTTTTTACGTCGCGGGTGTTTGGCACCTTCACCAACGAAGGCATCGCGATGCTCGGCGAAGGCGTGAGCGCGCCGATGATCGAGACCGAAGCGCGCAAGGCCGGCATGCCCGTCGGGCCTCTGGCGATCTCCGACGAAGTTTCCCTCAGCCTCATGAGCCATATCCGCCAGCAAGCCGCCAAAGACCTGCAAGCGGAAGGGAAACCACTGATTGAGCACCCGGCGTTCGCCGTGATTGACTTGCTGCTCAAGGAATTCAAGCGTCCGGGCAAGGCCGCTGGAGGTGGTTTCTACGATTACCCGGCCGCCGGGCAGAAACATTTGTGGCCGGAGCTGAAAACCCGTTTCGAGAAAGCTGACGGGCAGATTTCGCCGAAGGATGTGCGTGATCGACTGCTGTTCATCCAAGCCATCGAAACCGTGCGGTGTGTGGAGGAGGGCGTGCTGACCTCGACGGCGGATGCCAACGTCGGCTCGATCTTCGGCATCGGCTTCGCAGCCTGGACCGGCGGTGCGCTGCAATTCATCAACCAGTACGGTGTGAAAGACTTTGTTGCCCGCGCCCAGTACCTGGCCGAGCAATATGGCGAACGCTTCACGCCGCCTGCGCTGTTGCTGGAGAAAGCCGCAAAGGACGCGCTGTTCTAAGGCGGCGTTCCAAGGGACCGATGACGCCTTCCGGGGCTTGCCTTGCCACCGTGTTTCAAGGCAGGCTCTGGGGTGTGCATTATTCCCACCATGTGTCAGGTATTTTTTATGTCGTTACGCATCTGCATTCTGGAAACCGACATCCTGCGTCCGGAACTGGTCGATCAATATCAGGGTTACGGGCAGATGTTCCAGCGTCTGTTTTCGCAGCAACCC
>NZ_JBFTMK010000219.1:0-16407 GCF_056396965.1 Pseudomonas sp. 05N434 | reverse complement strand
GCCGATGGTAGTGTGGGGTTTCCCCATGTGAGAGTAGGTCATCGTCAAGATTAAATTCCGAAACCCCTATCTGCGTATGCAGGTAGGGGTTTTGTTTTGCCCGCAGAAAAAGTCTACTTCTCTGGCAACACAAAAATGCACAGTTATTTTCGAGTCAGGACACTAGAATAGGTCCAACATTTTTGGAGCCAGAGCCTTTATGCCAGATCCGGTTGACGCCCCTAGGCTGTCAGATTTACCACTGGACGGTTTGGTGGCGTGTCATGAGTGCGACTTGCTGATGCGCAAGCCTGAACTCGCCCATGGTGAGAAGGCCATTTGTCCACGCTGCGGTTATGAGCTGTATGCCCATCGGCACAATGTCGTGCAGCGCAGTCTCGCCTTGGTCATTGCCGCACTGTTGTTGTATATCCCCGCGAACTTTTTACCCATCATGCAACTCCATCTACTCGGGCAGTCATCGAATGACACTGTCTGGAGCGGTGTTCTCGGTTTGTTCGATACCGGTATGCAGGGCGTAGCAGCAGTCGTATTTCTCTGCAGCATGGGGATTCCGCTGCTCAAGCTGCTCTGCCAATTGGTGGTGCTGCTGAGTATCCGATTCAATATCGGACGCAGCTACGGTTTGCTGCTCTACCGCATTTATCACCATCTTCGGGATTGGGGGATGCTTGAGGTTTACCTCATGGGCGTGCTGGTCGCGATCGTCAAATTGGCCGATATGGCGGCGATTACCGTAGGTCTTGGTTTGGCGTGCTTCATCAGTTTGTTGTTGGTCCAGGTCTGGCTGGAAGTGGTGATGTCGCCGCACCAGATCTGGCAGGCATTATCAGGAGAAGATGCCCATGCGGGCGATTGATGCGGGCATTCTGATTTGTGCCGAATGCCACGAGTTGAACAAGCAGGAAGCTGGCACCGACGAGCAGGTCTGCACCCGCTGTGGTGCGTTGGTTCATGCGCGCCGACCGAACAGCCTGATGCGTACCTGGGCGCTGCTGGTCACCGCTGCGATTATTTACATCCCGGCCAATGTGCTGCCGATCATGACCGTCAGTTCCCTGGGGCAGGGTGATCCGAGCACCATCATGTCCGGCGTGATCCAACTGGTTCAGCACGGCATGATTCCAATCGCGGCTGTGGTTTTTATCGCCAGTATTCTGGTTCCTACGTTCAAACTGGTGGGCATCGGGTTGCTGCTGTTTTCGGTGCAGCGCCGCCAGCCACTCTCCGCGCGCCAACGTATATGGATGTACCGCTTTATCGAGTTCATCGGCCGCTGGTCGATGCTGGATATTTTTGTGATCGCCATCCTGGTGGCGGTTGTGAATTTCGGACGGCTAGCCAGCGTCGAAGCCAACCTTGGCGCCATCGCCTTCGCCTGTGTGGTGATTCTGACGATGCTTGCCGCAGTAACTTTCGATCCCCGACTGATTTGGGATAACACGGAGTCGGACGACGACCATGACTGATTTGCCTACAGCGAAAACCCGACCGGCCTCTAACTGGTCTGCCATTTGGGTATTGCCCCTGATCGCCTTGCTCATTGGCGGTTGGCTCGCCTGGCGTGCCTATAGCGAGACAGGCATTGAGATCCATGTGCGCTTCGAAAGCGGCGAAGGTATTCAGGCCAACAAGACCGAAGTCGTTTACAAAGGTATGTCGGTCGGTAAGGTGAAAGCCCTCACACTCGATGACGAAGGCAGCTCCAAAGGCGTGATCGCCACCATCGAGATGAATAAGGACGTGGAGCAATACCTCAGAACCAGCACGCGTTTCTGGCTGGTCAAGCCGAGCGTAACCCTGGCCGGTATCACGGGCCTGGAGACGCTGGTCTCGGGTAACTATGTGGCTGTCAGCCCGGGAGAGGGCGAACCGACCCGCAAGTTCAAGGCCCTGGCCGAAGAGCCGCCGCTGTCGGACGCCAAGCCTGGTCTGCACCTGACCATCAAGGCTGATCGTCTCGGTTCGCTGAATCGCGGCAGCCCGGTGTTCTACAAGCAGATCCAGGTCGGTCAGATCAAAAGCTATTTGCTGTCCGCGGACCAGAACACCGTTGAACTCAAAGTCTTCATCGAACCGACCTACGCCAGCCTGGTACGCAAACACACGCGTTTCTGGAATGCCAGCGGTATCAGCATCGATGCCAACCTGTCCGGTGTGAAAGTGCGTAGCGAGTCCCTCGCCAGCATCGTCGCTGGTGGTATTGYGTTTGCTACACCGGAAAACCGCAAGGACAGCCCGCCCACCGATCCAAGCCTGCCGTTCCGTCTCTACGAAGACTTCGATGCAGCCGCCGCCGGTATTCGGGTCAAGGTCAAACTCAGCGATTTCGAAGGCCTGCAGGCCGGTCGTACACCGGTGATGTACAAAGGCATTCAGGTCGGCAATCTGAAAGCGCTCAAGATTGACCCGGACCTCTCCAGTGCAACCGCCGAGCTGACGCTCGACCCATTGGCTGAGGATTACCTGGTCACCGGCACACAGTTCTGGGTGGTCAAACCATCAATTTCGCTTGCCGGTATCACCGGTCTGGAAGCATTGGTCAAAGGTAACTACATCGCCGTGCGCCCTGGCGACAAGGGTGGCGCACCGCAGCGCGAGTTCGAAGCACGGGCCAAGGCTCCGCCGCTGGATCTGCGTTCGCCGGGCCTGCATCTGGTGCTGTTCACCGAAAACCTCGGCTCACTGGAAGTCGGCAGTCCGATTCTCTACAAGCAGGTCAAGGTGGGTTCGGTGCAGAGCTACCAGTTCTCTCGCACTAAAAAACAGCTGATGATCGGTGTGCACATCGAGAAGGAATACGAGGGGCTGGTCAACGCCTCGACGCGCTTCTGGAATGCCAGCGGTATTACGCTGACGGGTGGACTGACCGGCGGCATCCAGGTCAAAAGTGAGTCTTTGCAAAGCCTGATGGCCGGCGGCATTGCTTTCGAAACCCCGGAAGCCAAAGCGCCGTTGCAGAAGCGCATTCCACGTTTCCGTCTGTTCGCCAGTCATGAAGAGGCAAACCAGAAAGGCGCCGTGGTGACCATCAAGGTCGATCGCGCCGATGGTCTGCGCACGGGCACGCCGATCCGGTTCAAAGGCCTCGACGTCGGCAAGGTCGAAGACGTCGACCTCAGCGACGACCTGCAATCGGTGCTGCTGACTGCGCGAATCACGGAAGTGCCGGAGCGTATCGCTCGAGTGGGCAGTCAGTTCTGGGTGGTCAAACCTGAATTAGGTCTGATCAAGACGTCCAACCTTGAGACGCTGGTGACCGGGCAGTACATCGAAGTGCAACCGGCGCCGAAGAATCTCGGTCCGCAAAAGGACTTCGTAGCGCTGACCAATCCTCCGGAAACCGCCAAGGAAGAGGCCGGTTTGAGCCTGGTATTGAGTGCAGCTCGTCGAGGCTCGCTGAAGACCGGTGTGCCCGTCACCTATCGCGAAATCACGGTGGGCAAGGTGACTGGCTATGAGCTGGGCCAGACGGCGGATCGAGTGTTGGTACACATCCTGATCGAGCCGAAGTACGCGCCATTGGTGCGCAGTGGCACGCGGTTCTGGAACACCAGTGGTTTTGGTTTTGACTACGGCTTGTTCAAAGGCGCAACCATACGCACCGAATCGCTGGAGACGCTGATCCAGGGCGGTATCGCCTTTGCCACACCGGATGGCGACCGCATGGGTGTCCCGGCGCGGCCCGAGCAAACGTTTCCGCTGTTCGACAAGTTTGAAGATGAATGGCTGACTTGGGCGCCGAAGATTTCTATCGGTAAGTAACCTGAGGTTAATTTGGCGTTTATCAGGACGTCTTCGCGGGCAAGCCTGCGAAGACGGTCTACCAGACGCCGACGTCTCCGGTGGCTTATCATTAGCCCCCTAACGACGCCCACCCAAGGTTCCCCCGGCATGCTGGCTATTTTCCTCGAAACCCTGAACATCACTGCGCCGGTGTTTGCCATGCTGTTTCTGGGTGTGCTGCTCAAGCGCATCGACTGGATCAACGACAACTTCATCCATACTGCGTCGGCCCTGGTGTTCAATGTCACCATGCCGGCGTTGCTGTTTCTGGGCATCTTGCATGCCGACCTGCACGCTGCGTTGCAACCGGCGCTGCTGATCTACTTCTCGGTCGCGACCCTGATGTGTTTTGCAATTGCCTGGGGTTGGGCGATCTGGAAATGCCCGCGGGAAGATCGGGGCATTTACACCCAAGGCGCGTTTCGCGGCAATAACGGGGTAATCGGCCTGGCCCTGGCGGCGAGCATGTACGGCGACTATGGCATTTCCCTTGGGGCGATTCTCGCGGCGCTGGTGATCCTGTTTTACAACACGCTCTCAACCATTGTGCTGGCGGTCTATAGCCCGGTGATCAAGTCTGATCCGTGGAGCATCTGCAAAAGTGTGATGGCCAATCCGCTGGTCATCAGTGTGATTGCAGCCGCACCATTTGCCTGGTTCCAGATCGGCTTGCCGGGATGGCTGGAGAGGTCCGGTCAATATTTGGCGCAAACCACCTTGCCATTGGCATTGATCTGCATCGGTGGCACGTTGTCGCTGGCGGCAATGCGCAAAAGCGGCACGATGGCGCTGAGTTCAAGTCTGGTGAAGATGATCGGCCTGCCGGTACTGGCGACACTCGGCGCCTGGCTCTGGGGCTTTCGTGGGGCGGAGTTGGGGATTCTGTTTCTGTACTTCGGCAGCCCGACCGCCGCGGCCAGTTTCGTCATGGCCCGGCAGGCCAATGGCAATCATGAGCTGGCGGCGGCGATCATCGTGATTACTACACTGATGGCGGCGGTCACCACCAACATCGGGATCTTTTTGTTGCAGTGGGGTGGGTGGATCTAACCTCGGGATTTGCGGCGTTCTTCAGGTCGCCTACTCCGGCTTCTGATAGGTGTCGATCACTTCCTGCGCCGCCCGAAATGCATCGATCGCCGCCGGCACACCGGCATACACCGCGCAATGCAGCAGCGCTTCGCGAATCTCTTCCACCGTGCAACCGTTGTTCAACGCACCGCGCACATGGCCTTTCAATTCTTGCGGGCACTTCAACGCGGTCAGCGCAGCGAGAGTGATCAGGCTGCGGGTTTTCAGCGGCAAACCTTCACGGTTCCACACGCCGCCCCAGGCGTGCTCATTGACGAAGTCCTGCAGCGGCTGGGTGAATTCGGTGGCGTTGCCCAGGGCGCGGTCGACGAACGCGTCGCCCATCACTTGGCGGCGGATTTCAACCCCAGGCTTCTTATCAGTGCTCATGGCATTTCCCTCTTGTGGTGTTGGCGACGCCAGGCGCGAAGCGAGGTGAACAGCAAAAACGCCACCAGCGCTGGCAGGACGAAAAACAGCATCAGGTGTTCAAGCTTGCCGGCCAGTGGCATGCCCGCGGTGAACGACACCACGTGCAGCCCATAGGCCAGGTACAAGCCCAAAAACAGCAGGCCTTCGGCGCGGGTCACCCGGTAGCCGGAATAGAACACAGGCAGGCACAGCAGCGCGACTCCAAGCATCACCGGCAAATCGAAATCCAGCGCGTTGGGCGAGACCGACAGTGGTGATGGCGCGATCAATGCGGTCAGCCCGAGCACGCCCAAGAGGTTGAACAGGTTGCTGCCGATCACGTTGCCCACCGCGATGTCCCGCTGACCGCGCAGCGCGGCGATCAACGAAGTGGCCAGTTCCGGCAGGGAGGTGCTGACGGCGACGATGGTCAGGCCGATGATCCGCTCCGACAACCCCAGGTCGGTCGCGACCGCCACCGCGGCGCCGAGCAACAAGTGCCCGGCGAACACCAGCATCGCCAGCCCGGCGACAATCATCAGCAGGCTGCTGAACCACGGTGCCTGCGACGCTTCATGAGCCCCTGATGGCGGACGGGTCGAGTGCCGCGACTGGCGCAGCAGCAAGCCCAGGTACAGCGCCAGCGCGGCCAGCAGCATCATGCCGTCGACCCGATTCAGTTCTTTGTTCCACGCCAGTACGAACACCAGCAGGCTGGCGCCGATCATCAGTGGAATATCCAGACGCACCAATTGTCGCGAAACCCGCAATGGAGTAATCAGCGCCGAGAGCCCGAGGGTGACGAGGATGTTGAAGATGCTGCTGCCGATCACGCTACCGACGGCGATGTCGGCGTTTTGCGCCAGGGTGGCTTGCAAGCTGACCGCCATCTGCGGTGCGCTGCTGCCGAGGGCCACGATGGTCAGGCCGATGATCAGCGGCCGCACATGCAGGCGCGCGGCCAGGCGTACCGCGGCGCGCACCATCAGTTCGGCGCCGGCGATCAATAAAAACAGACCGCAGAGCAATTCAATCACGCTGATCAGGGGTAAATCGGCCAGTCCGAAAATAGTCAGCGCTCCATCTATCAGTCGTCGAGGGCTTGCACGCGAACCTTCGCGGTGCCACTGCGCAGCATGCCCAACTGTTCGGCCGCTTCACGGGACACGTCGATCAGGCGCCCGCGAGAATACGGTCCACGGTCGTTGATGCGTACCACGCAGGATCTGTCGTTATTCAGGTTGGTAATCTTCACCCGGGTGCCGAATGGCAACTGGCGATGGGCAGCGGTCAGGCCATGCTGGTTGAAACGCTCACCGCTGGCGGTGTTTTTGCCATGGTGCTTGGCACCGTAATACGAAGCCGTGCCGGTCTTGTCGTAGCCGTGTGGATCGATGGTGTCGGTACTGGCACAACCGGCCAGCAGAGAGAGTAAGGCGCAAGCGCTGAGCAGACGTTTCATTTGGACGGCTCCCAAAATAAATGTGGCGAGGGAGCTTGCTCTCGCTCGACCGAGAAGCGGTCGCAAAATCGGCTGATGCATTCTCGCTGAAAGAGTGCGGTTGCCGATTTGGGCCTGCTTCGCAGACCAGCGGGAGCAAGCTCCCTCGCCACAAGGAATGGAGCCAATATTGAGAGTTGGCTCCATTCTCATCAGCCTTCGAGCTTGCTTTTAAGCAGTTCGTTGACCTGTTGCGGGTTGGCCTTGCCTTTGGAGGCTTTCATGGCCTGGCCGACGAAGAAGCCGAACATCTTGCCGCGTTTGGCTTCGTCTGCCGCGCGGTACTGTTCGACCTGTTCGGCGTTGGCCGCGAGCATTTCGTCCAGTACCGCCGAGATCGCGCCGGTGTCGGTCACTTGCTTGAGGCCGCGTTTGTCGATGATTTCGTCCGCGCTGCCTTCGCCGTTGGCCATGGCTTCAAACACCACTTTGGCGATCTTGCCGGAGATAGTGTTGTCCTTGATGCGCAACAGCATGCCGCCCAGTTGCTCGGCCGAAACCGGCGACTGGTCGATGTCCAGGCCTTGCTTGTTCAGCAGGCTGCCCAGTTCAACCATGACCCAGTTGGCCGCCAGTTTGGCGTCGCCACTGATGCTCACGACTTTCTCGAAGTAATCGGCTTGTTCGCGGCTGGTGGCCCGTACAGGCGGGTTTGCTGGATCACTTTGCCGCCGTCTTCGATCAGTTCGATTTGGCGTTGCACTTCGCTATTGATCGCCTTCTCGATGAAGCGGAACGAGTTAACGTTCTTGATCTCGCAGCGAGTACCGAACTCGGCCTGGCCTTTCGGACGGATCGACACGTTGCAGTCGCAACGCAGCGAGCCTTCGGCCATGTTGCCGTCGCAGATGCCCAGGTAGCGTACCAGCGCGTGGATAGCCTTGACGTAAGCCACGGCTTCCTTGGCGCTGCGCATGTCCGGCTCGGAAACGATTTCCAGCAACGGCGTGCCGGCACGGTTCAGGTCGATGCCGGTGGCGCCGCTGAATTCTTCGTGCAGGCTTTTACCGGCGTCTTCTTCCAGGTGCGCGCGAGTGATGCCGACGCGTTTGACCGTGCCGTCTTCGAGGGCGATGTCCAGGTGGCCCTTGCCGACGATCGGCAATTCCATCTGGCTGATCTGATAGCCCTTGGGCAGGTCCGGGTAGAAGTAGTTTTTGCGGGCGAACACGTTGTGCTGACCGATCTCGGCATCGATGGCCAGGCCGAACATCACCGCCATGCGCACTGCTTCCTGGTTCAGCACCGGCAATACGCCGGGCATGCCGAGGTCAACCAGGCTGGCCTGGGTGTTCGGCTCGGAACCGAAGGTGGTGGAACTACCGGAAAAGATTTTCGACCGGGTGGTGAGCTGGGTATGAATCTCCAGCCCGATCACGACTTCCCATTGCATGTGTTTCTCCTCAGAAGCCGGTTGGGGTGCGGGTGTGCCAGTCAGTGTTTTGCTGATACTGATGGGCAACGTTCAACAGGCGACCTTCCTGGAAATACGGGGCGAGCAGTTGCACGCCGACCGGCAGGCCATCGACAAAACCTGCAGGCATGGACAAGCCCGGCAGACCGGCGAGGTTGGCGGTGATGGTGTAGACGTCTTCCAGATACGCGGCGACCGGGTCGTTGTTCTTGGCGCCGAGCTTCCAGGCCGGGTTCGGCGTGGTTGGGCCGAGGATGATGTCGACCTCATTGAAGGCGGCCATGAAGTCGTTCTTGATCAAGCGACGGATCTTCTGCGCCTTGAGGTAGTAGGCGTCGTAGTAACCGGCCGACAGTGCATAGGCACCGACCATGATCCGGCGCTGCACTTCCGGGCCGAAACCTTCGCCACGGGAGCGCTTGTACAGGTCTTCCAGGTTTTTCGGGTCTTCGCAGCGATAGCCGAAACGTACGCCATCGAAGCGCGACAGGTTGGAGGACGCTTCCGCCGGGGCGATCACGTAGTACGCAGGAATCGCGTGCTGCATGTTCGGCAGGCTGATTTCCTTGATCACGGCGCCGAGCTTTTTCAGCTCTTCAACGCTGGCCATGATCAGGTCGGCGATGCGCGGGTCCAGGCCTGCGCTGAAGTATTCCTTCGGCACGCCGATGCGCAGGCCTTGCAGCGAACCGTTGAGGCCGGCGCTGTAATCAGGCACGGGCTCGTCGATGCTGGTGGAGTCCTGCGGGTCGAAGCCGGCCATGCCTTGCAGCAGGATCGCGCAGTCTTCGGCGGTACGGGCCAGCGGGCCGCCCTGATCGAGGCTGGATGCGTAGGCGATCATGCCCCAGCGCGAAACACGACCGTACGTCGGTTTCAGGCCGGTTAGGTTGGTCAGCGCAGCGGGCTGACGAATGGAGCCGCCGGTGTCGGTGCCCGTTGCCGCCGGCAACAGACGAGCGGCCACCGCCGCCGCGGAACCGCCGGACGAACCGCCCGGAACATATTCCAGGTTCCACGGGTTTTTCACCGCGCCGTAGTAGCTCGACTCGTTGGCCGACCCCATGGCGAATTCGTCCATGTTGGTCTTGCCCAGAGTCACGGCCCCGGCAGCGGCCAGTTTGGCGACCACGGTGGCGTCGTACGGCGCCTTGAAGTTGTCGAGCATCTTCGAGCCGCAGCTGGTGCGGATGCCCTGGGTGCAGAACAGATCTTTGTGGGCGATCGGCGCACCGAGCAGGGCGCCGCTCTCACCGTTGGCCCGACGTGCGTCAGCGGCTTTCGCCTGCTGCAGTGCCAGGTCTTCGGTGAGGCTGATGAAACTGTTGAGCTGCGGGTCGAGCTGGGCGATGCGCGCCAGCAGGACTTTGGTCAGCTCTTCGGAGGAAAACTTTTTATCGGCGAGTCCGCGGGCGATCTCGGCCAGAGTCAATTGATGCATTGCAGGCTCTTTCCCTTTAGTCGATGACTTTCGGAACCAGGTACAGGCCGTTTTCGACCGCTGGTGCGATGGACTGATAGGCCTCGCGATGATTGGTCTCGGTCACGACGTCTGCACGCAGGCGCTGGCTGGCTTCCAGTGGGTGGGCCAGCGGCTCGATACCGTCGGTATTGACCGCTTGCATTTCGTCGACCAGCCCGAGAATGCTGTTCAGGGCCGAAGTGATGTGTGGAAGATCGGCATCATTGAGGCCAAGGCAGGCCAGATGAGCGATTTTTTCCACGTCGGAGCGTTCAAGCGCCATGGGAATCTCCAGTGGAAAACAAAACGGACCGCGTCCGTGTGTTAGATTGTCGGAACACTACCGCATATCTACGGTCTCAAGGCCGCGATTGTGGTGCTTGGTGCACAGAAAAGCAGCCAATTTAACATATTGGCGCCTTGCCCAAAATCCCTGTCGTTGTTAGAGTTTGCCGCACTTTTTTACCCACGCGTTGCCTAGGGTCCCTTTCCCATGTTCAAGAAACTGCGTGGCATGTTTTCCAGCGATCTTTCCATTGACCTGGGCACTGCCAACACCCTTATTTACGTGCGCGAGCGCGGTATCGTCCTGAATGAGCCATCGGTTGTGGCTATTCGGACACACGGTAACCAGAAAAGTGTCGTTGCTGTCGGCACCGAGGCCAAGCGCATGCTCGGTCGTACGCCGGGCAATATTGCAGCCATTCGTCCGATGAAGGACGGCGTGATCGCCGACTTCAGCGTTTGCGAAAAAATGCTGCAGTACTTTATCAACAAGGTTCACGAAAACAGCTTTTTGCAGCCTAGCCCTCGTGTGCTGATCTGCGTTCCATGCAAATCCACCCAGGTTGAGCGTCGTGCCATCCGTGAGTCGGCCCTCGGTGCCGGCGCCCGTGAAGTGTTCCTGATTGAAGAGCCAATGGCTGCTGCGATCGGTGCCGGCCTGCCGGTTGAAGAAGCTCGCGGTTCGATGGTTGTCGATATCGGTGGCGGTACCACTGAAATCGCGCTGATCTCCCTCAACGGTGTGGTCTATGCCGAATCCGTACGGGTTGGCGGCGACCGCTTCGACGAAGCGATCATCACCTACGTGCGTCGCAACTACGGCAGCCTGATCGGCGAATCCACCGCCGAGCGCATCAAACAGGAAATCGGTACGGCCTACCCGGGCGGCGAAGTTCGTGAAGTCGACGTTCGTGGCCGTWACMTGGCCGAAGGCGTTCCACGCGCATTCACCCTGAACTCCAACGAAGTGCTGGAAGCTCTGCAAGAGTCGCTGGCCACTATCGTTCAGGCAGTGAAAAGTGCGCTGGAGCAATCGCCTCCGGAACTGGCTTCCGATATCGCCGAGCGTGGTCTGGTACTGACCGGTGGTGGCGCTTTGCTGCGCGACCTCGACAAGTTGCTGGCCCAGGAAACCGGTCTGCCGGTGATCGTCGCCGAAGACCCGCTGACCTGCGTTGCTCGCGGCGGTGGCCGTGCATTGGAAATGATGGATAAACACACCATGGACCTGCTGTCGAGCGAGTGATCTCGCCCGATGCATCTATGCTGGTGAGCCCGCAGGCAGCACTTTGCAGTGCTGCCTGTTGGCGTTTATCTTCTGTCAGTCTGCATCCAGGCCGGTTTGATGCCGTATGAATAAAGAGAACATTTGCCTGGGAGGAGCGGCTTATTAAACCGCTTTTCACCAAAGGCCCCTCACTGGGCGTGCGCTTGTTGGTGCTGGTCGTGCTATCGGTCGCGCTGATGGTGGTCGATGCCCGCTTCACACTGCTCAAGCCAGTGCGTAGCCAAATGTCGCTGGTGCTGATGCAGTCTTACTGGATCACCGACCTGCCACAGCGGCTATGGCAAGGTGTGGCCAGCCAATTCGGCAGCCGGACCGAGCTGGTCGCCGAAAACGAAAAACTCAAAACCGAAAACCTGCTGTTGCAGGGCCGCATGCAAAAGCTTGCCGCCCTCACCGAGCAGAACGTTCGGCTGCGCGAGTTGCTCAACTCTTCCGCGCTGGTCAACGAGAAGGTCGAAGTGGCCGAGTTGATCGGCATGGACCCCAACCCCTTTACCCATCGCATCATCATCAATAAAGGTGAGCGCGACGGTGTGATCCTCGGTCAGCCGGTGCTCGATGCCCGTGGCCTGATGGGGCAGGTGGTCGAGTTGATGCCGTACACCTCTCGGGTACTGTTGCTGACCGACACCACCCACAGCATTCCGGTGCAGGTGAACCGTAACGGTCTGCGGGCGATTGCCAGCGGCACCGGCAACCCGGAACGCCTTGAGCTGCGTCATGTGGCCGATACTGCCGATATTAAGGAAGGCGATCTGCTGGTCAGCTCCGGCCTCGGTCAGCGTTTCCCGGCGGGTTACCCGGTAGCGACGGTCAAGGAAGTGATCCACGATTCCGGTCAACCGTTTGCCATTGTGCGTGCGGTGCCGACTGCCGCGCTGAACCGCAGTCGTTATTTGCTGTTGGTGTTCAGTGATGGTCGCACAGCCGAGGAGCGCGCCAACGAAGCCGCCCAGGCTCAAGAGGCTCTGGACCGGCAAGGTGGCGGGCCGATCATTCCTGCAACCGTGCCGAAACCGGCCGCGTCGGTGGTACCGGCTGCCGCTGCAACTCCGGCTGCCGCACCTGCCGCACCTGCCGCCGCGACCCCAGTCAAACCTGCTGCGTCCCATCCTGCTGCCGCCAAGCCACCCGCGACGGCGACGGCCGCCAAACCCAAACCCGCGGCCGTGAAGCCTGCTGCCAAACCGCCTGTCGCCGCGCCGGCCACTACTGGGGGAACAGAATAATGGGCGGTGCAACTTCCTCCCGAAACGGCTGGATGGTCTGGCTGACGTTCGCCATCGGCATGTTGCTCAGCGTTTCACCGCTGCCGCAATTCATGGAAATCCTGCGTCCTTTGTGGCTGGCCTTGTTGTTGGCCTTCTGGGCGTTGGCCATGMCGCAGAAAGTCGGCATGGTGACGGCCTGGTGCCTGGGGTTGGCCGAAGACGTGCTGTATGGCACGTTGCTGGGCCAGAACGCATTGATCCTCACGCTCATTACATTCCTGGTGCTGTCGCTGCAGCAGCGCCTGCGCATGTTCCCGATGTGGCAGCAGAGCCTGGTGATCCTGGTGATCTTCGGCCTCGCCCAACTGGTTCAGTTGTGGCTGAGCGCCCTGACCGGTAATCGTCAGCCGACCCTGGCGCTGGTGTTGCCAGCGCTGGTCAGTGCGTTGCTCTGGCCTTGGATCAGCTTCGGTTTGCGCGGTTTGCGTCGACGCTACAAAATCAATTAATTCGGTCAGGCATGTGCTCGCACCCGGTGCCCTGTCTCGCCAAAAAGGAACAGTATTCGTGAGACAGGGCACTAGACAGGGAGATGTCTTGATGAAACAGCTGTACCTCGCCTCAGGCTCGCCGCGTCGGCGTGAACTGCTCGCTCAGATCGGCGTGCCGTTCACCACCATCAGCGCGGACATCGACGAAACCCCTTTCCCTGAAGAATCCCCATCGGCCTATGTCGAGCGTCTGGCGCGCGGCAAGGCCGAGGTCGGGCGCGGGGCGATCGTGTCCGACGCGGATTTCTGCGTGCTGGGCGCCGACACTGCCGTGGTGCTGGACGGGAAAATTCTCGGCAAACCGGTGGATGAAGCCGAAGCGTGCGCCATGCTTATGCTGTTGTCCGGGTGTGAGCATGAAGTGCTGACGGCGATTGCGGTGCACGATGGTGAACGTTGCGAGTCTCTGGTGGTGCGCAGTCTGGTGCGTTTTCGCACCATCGGCCGCGATGAAGCGGCGGCCTATTGGGCCAGCGGCGAACCCCGGGACAAGGCGGGCGGCTACGGGATTCAAGGGCTGGGCGCGGTGTTCGTTACCGGGCTCAATGGCAGTTACTCGGCGGTGGTCGGTTTGCCGCTGTGCGAAACCGCAGAACTGCTCGGCCATTTCGGAATACCCTGTTGGCAAACCCTTAACGCGCACTGAGCGTCGTACTGACAAGATGCGGCCATTATCGTGAACATGCCTGAACGAGACCCTGCCATGAGTGAAGAGATCCTGATCAACATCACGCCGATGGAATCACGCGTGGCGGTGGTCGAAAACGGTGTTCTGCAAGAGGTCCATGTCGAACGCACGCAAAAACGCGGGATCGTCGGCAACATCTACAAAGGCAAGGTCGTTCGGGTATTGCCGGGCATGCAGGCCGCCTTCGTCGATATCGGGCTAGACCGCGCCGCATTCATTCACGCCTCGGAAATTTCCCTGCGCGAAGGCCCGGCGGTGGAGAGCATCAGCTCGCTGGTTCACGAAGGCCAAAGCCTGGTGGTGCAAGTCACCAAGGACCCGATCGGCTCCAAAGGCGCACGCCTGACCACGCAACTGTCGATCCCGTCGCGCTATCTGGTGTACATGCCGCGCACTGCCCACGTCGGTATTTCCCTGAAGATCGAAGACGAAGCCGAGCGCGAACGCCTCAAGCAAGTGGTCACCGACTGCGTGGAGAAAGAAGGTATCAAGGAAGCCGGCGGTTTCATTCTGCGTACCGCTGCCGAAGGGGCCGGAGCCGATGAAATCCTCATGGATATCCGCTACCTGCGCAGGCTTTGGGACCAGATCAACGCCCAGATCAAAACCATCAGCGCACCGAGTGTGATCTACGAAGACCTCGGCCTGGCGTTGCGCACCTTGCGCGACCTGGTGAGCCCGAAGATCGAAAAAATCCGCATCGACTCCCGGGAAACCTTCCAGAAAACCACACAGTTCGTCGCCGAACTGATGCCGGAAATCGCTGACCGTCTGGAGCATTATCCGGGCGAACGGCCGATTTTCGTGACCCGCAAGCGCACCCGCGAAAGTCTCGAGCAAGTGCTGTGCGAACCGTGCAGCAGCTGCCAGGGGCGCGGCAAGCTCAAGACCCCGGAAACCGTCTGCTACGAGATCTTCCGCGAAATCCTGCGTGAGGCCCGTGCCTATCAGGCCGAAGGCTATCGCGTGCTGGCGAACCAGAAAGTGGTCGACCGCTTGCTCGATGAAGAGTCGGGCAACGTCGCCGAGCTCGAAGGGTTTATCGGGCGCACCATTCGGTTTCAGGTAGAAACCATGTATTCCCAGGAACAATACGACGTGGTGCTGCTCTGAAGCGTTGTATTTCAATTCCACTAGAACGGCTGGCCTCAGCTTTTTGCAGTATTTTTGCCATGGGAGCCAACTGACATGGAGCGTCTGACACGCATTTTGGCCGCACTGACCCGCTGGGGTCTGGGCCTGTGTGCGTTGGTTTTGGTGTTGATGGCGCTGTTTGTCAGTCTCGGCCGGGAGCTGACACCGCTGGTGGCCGAATACCGTGCCGATGTCGAAACCAAAGCCAGCGCCGCCTTGGGCATGCCGCTGCACATCGGCGAACTGGAGGGCAACTGGAGCGGCTTCGCCCCGGTTCTGCTGGCTCATGACGTGATGGTTGGCGAAGGCTCCAATGCCTTGCGCCTGGACCAGGTGCGCGCGGTGCCGGATCTGTGGGCCAGCCTGCTGGCGCGCGAAATACGCATCGCACATCTGGAGCTCAACGGCTTGAAGATCAGCCTCAAGGAAGGCGAGGACGGTCATTGGGCGCTGGAAGGATTGCCGGTGCGGCAGGATCAGCCGCTGGACCCGGAGCAGTTGTTCAATAGTATGCAGATGGTCCAGCAATTGTCGGTGCTCGACAGTCAGGTGACCTTGCAGCCACTGGATCAGCCGCCGCTGACCCTGACCTACGTTGGCCTCAATCTGAGAACCGGTGTGTCGCGTCAGCGCCTCGACGCCCGTTTGACCCTGCCCGATGGCCAGCCGGTTGCGATGAGCCTGCGTACCCGTATCCGCGCCAGCCAGTGGCAGGACGGCGAGGTTGAGGCTTACTTGAGCCTGCCGCAAAGCGATTGGTCGAAATGGTTGCCCGAGCACCTGACCCAACAATGGAATTTCTCCGAGATCAAGGCCGGTGGCGAGCTCTGGGTGAACTGGAGCGAGGGCGCCCTGCAAAGCGCCGCGATCCGTTTGAACGCACCGCAACTCAAGGGCGCCTACGCCGAGCGCAAGCCAATCCAGATCAACAATCTGGCGCTTAACGGCTATTTCCAGCGCAGCTCCACGGGTGTGCTGGTGACCCTGGATTCCCTGGCGATGAGCCTGGGTGAAACTCGCTGGGAATCGAAACTGCAATTTCAACAAACCGCGGCGACCGACGAGACGCCAGAGCTTTTGCATCTGCAAGCCGACCGCATCGACCTCACGCCGCTCACCCCGTTACTGAACGCTTTGGGGCCGCTTCCGGAAGGTGTCGCTACGGCCGTCGAGCGGCTCAAGGTCACCGGGGTATTGCGCAACGTGCTGATCGACTTGCGCCCCGCGGCTACCGATGACAGCAAGTTCAGCTTTGCCGCCAATCTGGATCGGGTCGGCTTCGACGCCTATCACGGCGCACCGGCGGCGCGAAACGTCAGTGGCAGCATCAGCGGCGATCTCGGGCAGGGTGAGTTGCGCATGGACAGCAAGGATTTCTCCTTGCACCTGGACCCGATTTTCGCCAAGCCATGGCAGTACATTCAGGCCAATGCGCGGTTGAACTGGAAGCTCGATAAAGAAGGTTTCACCCTGATCGCGCCGTACCTGAAGGTGCTGGGCGAAGAGGGCAAGATTGCCGGCGACTTCCTGATTCGCCTGCATTTCGATCACACCCAGGATTGCCGGCGACTTCCTGATTCGCCTGCATTTCGATCACACCCAGGA
>NZ_JBFTMK010000218.1:0-12945 GCF_056396965.1 Pseudomonas sp. 05N434 | reverse complement strand
CCATGAACGAGGCACCGGACAGCAACAGCACCGCCTTGATGATCTGCACCCAAGTAGTCGCCAGCATGCCGCCGAACAGCACGTACAGGCACATCAGGATACCGACCAGGATCACCGCAACGTGGTAGTCCAGACCGAACAGCAGCTGAATCAGCTTGCCGGCACCKACCATYTGCGCGATCAGGTAGAACGCCACSACCACCAGCGAACCGCACGCCGACAGCGAGCGGATCTGGGTTTGCCCCAGGCGATAGGACGCCACGTCGGCAAAGGTGTACTTGCCCAGGTTACGCAGGCGTTCGGCGATCAGGAACAGAATGATCGGCCAGCCCACCAGGAAGCCGATCGAGTAGATCAGGCCGTCGTAGCCGGAGGTGAACACCAGGGCGGAGATACCCAGGAAGGACGCCGCGGACATGTAGTCACCGGCAATCGCCAGACCGTTCTGGAAACCGGTGATCTTGCCACCCGCCGCATAGTAGTCGGCGGCCGATTTGTTGCGCTTGGACGCCCAATAGGTGATGCACAAGGTTGCCCCGACGAATACCACGAACATCATGATCGCGGATACGTTGAGCGGTTGTTTCTGCACTGCACCTGTCAGGGCCTCAGCCGCCCAGGCGCCCGGTGCAAAGGCTGCGATGCTCAAGAGAGCGATTAGACGCCGGATCATTGCTGAGCCTCCTTGAGAATCGCATTGTTCAAGTCGTCGAATTCGCCGTTGGCGCGTCGTACGTAGATGCCAGTCAGGACAAAGGCCGAAACAATCAGCCCGACACCGATCGGAATGCCCCAGGTAATCGAAGACTCGGGGCTGATTTTTGCGCCCAGAATATGCGGCCCGTAAGCAATCAAAAGGATGAATCCTGAGTACAGCCCAAGCATGATCGCTGAAAGAATCCAGGCGAATCGTTCTCTCTTGCTAACCAGCTCCTTGAAGCGCGGGCTGTTTTGAATCGAGAGGTAAATGCTGTCGTTCATTGTTTTTATCCTCGCAGCACAGATTTTAGTTGGAACGTTATCCACTCTATGCGGCTGCCGGAGAGGTTCCAGACGACCTTAGTATTAGAACGACATGACGGTTTCTCCCCCTCCGAATTCCCACAGAAARCAAAAAGCCCCTTGGCATTTAAGCCAAGGGGCCTTGGGAGGTGCTGACCAGACGCTTCAGCTCAAATCATTTGGTCCATTCGGCAACGCGATCCGGGTGTTTAGCCACCCAGTCTTTCGCTGCGGCTTCAGGCTTGGCACCGTCCTGAATCGCCAACATGACCTGGCCGATTTCGTCTTTCGACGCCCACTGGAAGTTCTTCAGGAACTTCGCGACTTCAGGCGCTTTGGTTGCCAGTTCTTTACTGCCGATGCTGTTCACGGTTTCAGCTGCGCCGTAAACGCCTTTCGGGTCTTCCAGGAAGCGCAGTTTCCACTTGGCGAACATCCAGTGCGGCACCCAACCGGTGACGGCAATGGATTCGTTTTTCTTCTCGGCACGGGTCAGCTCGGCAATCATGCCGGCGCCGGAACTGGCCTTGAGGGTGTAATTGTCCAGACCGTAATCCTTGATGGCCTGATCGGTCTTGAGCATCACGCCTGAACCGGCGTCGATGCCGACGATACGGCCCTTGAAGCTCTCGTCGGTTTTCAGGTCCGCAATCGACTTGGCCTTGACGTACTCCGGCACGATCAGACCGATTTTCGCATCCTTGAAGTTCGGGCCGTAGTCGACGACCTGATCCTTGTTCTTCGCCCAGTATTCGCCGTGAGTCACAGGCAGCCACGCCGACAGCATGGCGTCGAGTTTGCCGGTGGCCACACCTTGCCACATGATCCCGGTGGCAACCGCTTGCAGTTTCACGTCATAACCGAGTTTCTGTTTGATCACTTCAGCAGCCACGTTGGTCGTGGCGACGCTGTCCGACCAGCCGTCCACATAACCGATCGTTACTGCCTTGCCTTCAGCGCTGGCTACGGTAGAACTGATTGCCAGCACCAAAGCGGCACCTGCGCCCAAGAGTCGTCGCATCTTCATCGTTACTTCCCCGAAAGTGCTGCACTCGACGGATGCCGAGTCGCTCAACGTATTTTTATGGTGCACAGCGCCCCCATCACGCCGACCGCAAACTCGCTCGATTATCAGTGGAGTACTGACGTGTCGATCATCAACCTGACGCCAACAGTGACCTGCTCTGCCAGCGACCTCAAGACATCGAGAAACGACATCAGAAGGCCATTAATCGCGACCGCTAAAAATGCATAGGCCATCCCGCCTGAACTTTGCATGTCAAAACCAAGCAGCCCACCAAGCGTAGGCCAAATGCAGGTAACATGCCCGGCTTTGCTCCCAGACGGCCTGAACATGCCCGCGACATCACGCTTTCCTTTTTTGGCTTATCTTTTCGCTTGCCTGCTGGGGCTGTTTGCCCTCGGCGGCTTCTGGTACGGCCTCGGCAAACCGGTGATCCTGCCGGACGTGGTCAGCGCAACGCACAAGCTGCAATGCGCCTCCTACACCCCGTTCGACAAGGACCAATCGCCATTCGACGTGCCGTTCAAACTGCGCCCCGAGCGCATGGACGCCGACCTCGCGCTGCTGGCGACCCGTTTCGAATGCATCCGCACCTATTCCATGACCGGCCTCCAGGATCTGCCCGACCTGGCGCGCAAGCACGGCTTGAAGCTGATGATCGGCGCCTGGGTCAACAGCAACCCGGTGGACACCGCCAAGGAAGTCGACCTGCTGATCGCCTCGGCCAATGCCAACCCGGATGTGGTGACCTCGGTCATCGTCGGCAACGAAGCCCTGCTGCGCAAGGAAGTCACCGGCGCGCAACTGGCAACGCTGATCAATAAAGTCAAAAGCCGGATCAAGCAACCAGTGACCTACGCCGACGTCTGGGAGTTCTGGCTCAAACATCCGGAAGTCGCCCCGGCAGTGGATTTCCTGACCATCCATTTATTGCCGTACTGGGAAGACGATCCGTCGAACATCGATGCTGCGCTGCAACATGTGGCAGAAGTGCGCCAGGTGTTCGGCAACAAGTTCGCGCCCAAGGACGTGATGATTGGCGAAACCGGCTGGCCGAGCGAAGGTCGTCAGCGCGAAACGGCGCTGCCGAGCCGGGTCAATGAAGCCAAGTTCATCCGCAGCTTTGTGATCATGGCCGAGCAGCAAGGCTGGCATTACAACCTGATCGAGGCGTTCGACCAGCCCTGGAAACGCGCCAGCGAAGGGGCGGTGGGCGGTTATTGGGGACTGTTCGATGCCGATCGCCAGGACAAGGGCGTGCTCGCCGGGCCGGTCTCGAACGTGCCGTACTGGTCGCAATGGCTGGCGGTGGGTGGCTTGATCTTCATCGGCACGCTGATCCTCGGCGGTCGGGTTCGCAGCACCCGCGCAGCGTTGGTGCTGCCACTGCTCGGTGCCCTGGCGGCCTGCTCGATTGGCGCCTGGGGCGACCTGGCCCGCGTCACCACCCGATTTGCCAGTGAATGGTTGTGGGTAGCGTTGCTGACGGGGTTGAACCTGTTGGTGCTGGCCCATGCCGCGCTGACCTTGAGCGCCCGCACCGGTTGGCGTGGACGCGCCTTCAATGCACTCGAACGTCGAGCCGGCTGGTGGCTGGCAGCGACAGGTTTTGCCGCGGCGGTGATGATGCTGGAACTGGTGTTTGACCCGCGTTATCGCAGCTTCCCGAGTGTCGCCTTCATCCTGCCGGCGCTGGTGTACCTGTGCCGGCCGGTGAGAGTGCCTCGTCGGGAAATCGCCGTGCTGACCTTCATCATCGGCGCCGGCATTKCGCCGCAGCTGTTTCGTGAAGGTCTGCAGAATCAGCAGGCTTGGGGCTGGGCGCTGGTGAGTGTGTTGATGGTCGCGGCGTTGTGGCGCAGCTTGCGGGTTCGCAAAGGGTAATCAACACAGCAAGATCAAAAGATCGCAGCCTGCGGCAGCTACAGGGAAACGCATATCCCCGTGTAGGAGCTGCCGCAGGCTGCGATCTTTTTTATGCCCGAACCAGACGCAAAGCAGCAATCACCACCGCAAACACCGCCAACGTGGTGGTGTACAACGCCAGCGCCGGAAACCCGAGCACCAGCGCCAGTACCGCCAGCCACCACCCTGCCCGCCCCGGCAGCACAAAACCGGTCACGGCTGCCGCCACTGCCGCCCAGCCCAACACCTTGAAATGAATCATCAAACCCAGGTTCGAGCGCACCAGGCATTCCCAGCGACTGGCCTCGTCAACGCAGATGCCGACCCATTGAGCATCCTCCATGAAGCCATAACGCGCGCCATAACTGGCGGCCAGCCACAATGGCAGAAGAACGAGCAGCAGAATCACGGGCAGACGGCGGGACATGAAGCACTCCAATAAACGAAATCGGCCGCCAGCTTAATCCCCCGCCCGTGGTAAGCAAATAACATCAATTAACTGTTCATGAAATAACGGCAAAGTGTATCGTCCCGCTACCGTTGCTCCGAAATCAGGCCTGTTTGCGGCCGATGCATGGCACTTTGGCCCAAATCCGATGGTCATAGCCTGCGAACTTCATTTGGCACCTTCCTCTAAGGGATCTAGTCATGCTTCGTTCCTTGCGCTTCGTCGCCCTGTTTGGCGGCTTGCTTTTAAGTGCGTCCGTACTGGCGGCCGATATTGACGCCGCCAGTTATGGCTACCCCCTGACCAACCCGTTCGAGGCGACCATCGCCACGACACCGCCCGACTTGCGCCCGGAATTGCCGCTGGATGAAGACATCAATCAGTCGGACCGCAGTGTCACGATGCGCCCGGAGCGTGAGTTCAATCTGCCGGACAACTTCTGGCCGGTGAAAAAACTCACCTATCGCATCGCCACGCAGGATCATGCCGCACCGTTGATCTTCCTGATCTCCGGCACCGGTGCACGCTATGACAGCACCCTCAACGAATACCTGAAAAAGCTCTATTACAAGGCCGGCTATCACGTGGTGCAGCTGTCGTCGCCCACCAGCTTCGACTTCATGAGCGCCGCCTCGCGCTTCGCCACCCCGGGCGTAACCAAGGAAGATGCCGAAGACATGTACCGGGTGATGCAGGCCGTGCGGGCGCAAAACCCGAAACTGCCGGTCACCGATTATTTCCTGACCGGTTATAGCCTCGGCGCCCTGGATGCGGCTTTCGTTGCACACCTGGATGAAACCCGTCGCAGCTTCAACTTCAAGAAAGTCTTGCTGCTCAACCCGCCGGTCAACCTTTACACCTCGGTCACCAACCTGGACAAGCTGGTACAGACCGAGGTCAAGGGCATCAACAACACCACCACTTTCTATGAGCTGGTGCTGGGGAAACTGACCCGCTACTTCCAGCAAAAGGGCTACATCGACCTTAACGATGCCCTGCTCTACGACTTCCAGCAGTCCAAGCAACACCTGAGCAACGAGCAGATGGCAATGCTGATCGGCACTTCGTTCCGTTTCTCGGCGGCGGACATCGCCTTTACCTCGGACCTGATCAACCGTCGCGGCCTGATCACGCCACCGAAATTCCCGATCACCGAAGGCACAACCCTCACGCCGTTCCTTAAACGCGCGCTGCAGTGCGACTTCGACTGCTACATCACCGAGCAGGTCATCCCGATGTGGCGCGCCCGCACCGATGGTGGCAGCCTGCTGCAACTGATCGATCAGGTCAGCCTGTATGCACTGAAGGACTACCTGCACGACAGCCCGAAAATCGCCGTCATGCACAACGCCGACGACGTGATCCTCGGCCCTGGCGACCTGGGCTTTCTGCGCCGCACCTTTGGCGACCGTTTGACTGTTTATCCATTGGGCGGCCATTGCGGCAACCTCAACTATCGCGTCAACAGCGACGCCATGCTGGAGTTTTTCCGTGGCTAAATACTTCCTGCTGATCGCAGCGTTACTCTGTGCAGGCGTCGCCAATGCCGACAACAGCAAAGCCAACGCCCCAGTGGTGATCGATAAAGACGGCTTCAAGGAACCGCTGAGCAAACTCAAATTCAACCCGGGGCTGGACCAGCGCGAATTCGAACGCTCATCGCTCAACGCGCTGAACGTCTATGACCCGCTGGAGGAGTGGAACCGCCGCGTCTACCACTTCAACTACCGGTTCGACGAATGGGTGTTCCTGCCCGTGGTCAACGGCTATCGCTACGTTACCCCAAGTTTCCTGCGCACCGGCGTCAGCAACTTCTTCAACAACCTCGGTGATGTGCCGAACCTGGTGAACAGCCTGCTGCAATTCAAGGGGCAACGCTCGCTGGACACCACCGCTCGCCTGCTGCTCAACACCACCATCGGTGTCGCCGGCCTGTGGGATCCGGCCACCGCCATGGGCCTGCCGCGCCGCAATGAAGACTTCGGCCAGACCCTGGGCTTCTACGGCGTACCGGGCGGCGCCTACCTGGTGCTGCCAATCCTCGGCCCGTCGAACCTGCGCGACACCGCGGGCCTGGCGGTCGACTACACCGGCGAATCGGCGATCAATTTCCTGAACGTGTCCGAAGTCAGTTCCAACCACCCGGAAATCTGGGCACTGCGCGCTATCGACAAGCGCTATCAGAACGGCTTCCGCTACGGGCAGATGAACACACCGTTCGAGTATGAAAAAGTGCGTTACGTGTATACCGAGGCGCGCAAGCTGCAGATCGCCGAGTAACTCCATCGGCAGCAAAAAAGGCCATTCGATTTGCGTCGAATGGCCTTTTTCATGCGCGGCGTATCAAACACCACCTATCACTGTAGGAGCGAGGCTTGCCCGCGAAGAACGATAACGCGGTCATTCAGTTCAACCGACGCGCTCCATTCGCGGGCAAGCCTCGCTCCTACGGGACTGACCAGGTTTCAGGCTTTCACTGTCTTCCAAACCTTGCTGACAGCCATTACCCCAATCAGCACCGCCGCCCCTGCCACAATCCCGGCCACTGCATTGAGCAACGTCGGCACGATAAACCCGGCGCCACCAGACGCTGCGGTGACACTTTCGATCCAGTGATGCACCACCGGCACGCCATGGGTCAGAATCCCGCCGCCGACCAGAAACATCGCCGCCGTGCCGATTACCGACAGACTTTTCATCATGTACGGCGCCGCGCGCAGAATCCCGTCGCCGATGCTTTTAGCCATCTGGCCCGGCTTCTGGGTCAGCCACAGGCCAAGGTCGTCGAGCTTGACGATGCCGGCCACCAGGCCATAGACGCCGATAGTCATGACGATGGCGATGCCCGAGAGCACGATCACTTGCTGGGTCAGCGAAGCGTCAGCCACCGTGCCCAGGGTGATGGCGATGATTTCCTGCTGGGCGTTGAGCGCCAGATCGTCGCCCAGTACACCGGCGGTCTTCTTCGCGGCCATTTTGGTCATCAACGCTACATCGTCCAGTACGGTGGCGATGTCGTCGATCAGCACCAGCAAACTGCTTCCTGCCATGAATCGGGTTTCCTTCTTGAATGAATGGTGCGCAGCATAACGCGACCCGAGGCCACACGGGGCATTCTTGAGCGCCGCGCGAGGCCGGTGCTACCATGCGCAACCGCCAGAACAGGCAAGGAACCCCTTGGTTTATGAGCACTATCCGCGAGCGCAACAAAGAACTGATCCTGCGTGCCGCCAGTGAAGAATTTGCCGACAAGGGCTTCGCTGCGACCAAAACCAGTGACATCGCGGCCAAGGCCGGGCTGCCCAAGCCTAACGTCTACTACTACTTCAAATCCAAGGAAAACCTCTACCGCGAGGTCCTGGAAAGCATCATCGAGCCTATCCTGCAAGCCTCGACGCCGTTCAACGCCGACGGCGTGCCCAGCGAAGTGCTCAGTGGCTACATCCGCTCGAAAATCCGCATCTCCCGCGACCTGCCCTTCGCCTCCAAGGTGTTCGCCAGCGAAATCATGCACGGCGCCCCGCATTTGAGCCCCGACCTGGTCGAGCAGCTCAACGGCCAGGCCAGGCACAACATCGACTGCATCCAGACCTGGATCGACCGCGGCCAGATCGCCCCGATCGACCCCAACCACCTGATGTTCAGCATTTGGGCCGCGACCCAGACCTACGCCGATTTCGACTGGCAGATTTCTGCAGTGACCGGCAAGGCCAAGCTGGATGAGGCTGATTATGAGGCGGCGGCACAGACGATTATCCGGTTGGTGCTCAAGGGGTGTGAGCCGGACTGATAGCAGCCCAGGATCAATGCCGACTCGGCAGTCCATGAAAACTGCCGGTCGGGATTGCGTGTTTGCGCCCTCTAAACCTTCGGCAGCGGATTCAACACCACGGCTGCCTTGGGTTTTCTGAAGAAGATCCAGTAGACGATCGTGAGGATCAGCAGGAAAGGCACACCGAATACCAAGGTCATTTTGAAGGCATCGGTGAAGTAGGTGGTGATCATCACCGCGCCCATCAGCAGCAGCCCCAACAGCGTGGTGTACGGGAACAGGCGCATGCGAAAGGACAGTTTCCGTTCACCGTTGCGCTCGTGGTAGCGACGGAAACAGTAGTGGGTCAGGAAGATCATGAACCAGGTGAAGATCGCGCCGAACATCGAGATCGCCATCATCAAGGTGAAGGAGCTTTCCGGGTACAGCACATTGAGCAACGTTGCCAGGGCAATGCCGGAGCTCGACAGCAACAAGGCATTCAGCGGGATTCCGGTCTTGCTCAACACCCCCATGGACTTGGGTGCATAACCACCGCGGGACAGGCTGAACATCATGCGGGTGGTGATGTAGAGCTGACTGTTCATCGCCGACAACGCCGCAATCAGGATCACGAAATTCATCACGCCGGTTGCACCGGGAATGCCGATGGTCTGCATGACGGTGACGAACGGGCTCTGCGCTTGACCGGCCTGGACCCACGGCACAATCGCCAGCATCAGGGCCAGGGTCAGCAGGTAGAACACCACCAGCCGCACGATGGTCGCACGAAAAGCCTTCTTCACCGCCCGCTCCGGGTCCTGCGCCTCGCCGGCGGCCACTGCGATCATTTCCACGCTCAGATAGCTGAAGATCGAGACGATCACCGCAATCCACATGCCTTGCAGACCATTGGGAAAGAAGCCGCCGTGGGCGGTGTAATTGTGCACGCCGTAATCCGCGTTGCCGGAACCGAACACCACATACACCGCGAGGATGATGAAGCCGACAATCGCACCGATCTTGATGGTCGAGAACCAGTACTCGAAGGTGCCGAAGGTTTTCACGCTGATGGCGTTGAGCACGATCAGCATGCTCGAGAACGAAACAATCCAGATCCATTCCGGTACGTTGGCGAACCAGTACTTCATGTACATCGCCACCGCCGTCACTTCCGTGCCCACTGCCAGCACAATCGCCGCCCAATAGGCATAGCGCACCAGGAACCCGGCCAATGGGCTGACATAGAATTCGGCATAGGCGCCGAACGAGCCGGAGGTCGAATGGGCCACCGTCATTTCCGCCAGACAGCCCATCAACAGCAGGGTGATGATCGCGCCAATCGCATAGCTGAGCAGCACGCTCGGCCCGGCATAACCAATGGCGTAGGCACTGCCCATGAACAGCCCGGTGCCAATCGCACCGCCAATGGCGATCATGCTCATCTGACCCGAGGTGAGCTGGCGCCTGAGGCCCTGCTCACGCTTGGAGATGTTTTCAAAACCGGCGTTATCGGTCATTTTTCTTTCCTCTGAATATTGTCTTTCTTGAAGAGAGCAAATCGTTTGGGTTGCCGGTGGGGATCAGCCACGGATCAGAAAATATTCAGCGGATACTCGACGATCACCCGGACTTCGTTGTTGTCGGTGGTGTCCGCCCGGGCCACCTGGGCGGTGGAACGCACACTGGCCTGACGCACACGTATCGACAGGTCCTTGGCCTTGCCCTCCTGCACCACGTAGCGCGCTTCAAGGTCGCGTTCCCAGCGCTTGCCGTCACTGCCGTAACGTCCATAGGCACCATTGGGGCCGCCGTCGTAGTGGCTGTCGTCGATATGGTCACCGCTCACATAGCGCGACATGAAGCTCAGGCCCGGCACGCCAAAGGGCGCCATGTCCAGGTCATAACGCAGCTGCCAAGAACGCTCATTGGGCGCGTTGAAGTCGAGGATCTGTACCGAGTTGGCAAGGAATACCGAGGTGCCCGGCTGCTGATCGAAGCCGAGATAATCGAACGGTTCATCGCCATCGACCCGTTGGTAGGCCAGGGTCAAGCGGTGCGCGCCAACCTTGTACGCGGCGGCCAGCGACCAGGTAGTGTTGTCGATCTTGCCGGCCAGGCGTTGGCCATAGTCGTTGGTGCGATAGAGGTTGAAATCCAGGTTCAACGACTGGTTTCCGCTCAGGGCATAGCTGTAGTTGGCGTTGGCGTAGTACTGCCGCCAGATATCAGCGAACTGCGAACCGTACAGGCTGACGCTCAATTGATCGCTCAGGGCATAACTGCCGCCCAGATAATCGACGCTGCGGGTTTCCACCCCGGCATACAGTGCCTTGAGGGCGCCATCGTCGTTGGTCGACGCACTGTCATTGCCCGAGGTGAAGTGCCCGGCATCGAGTTGCAGTCCTTTCAACTCGTTGCTGGTCAGCTGGAAACCATTGGCGTAGGTGGTGAACAGGCGCGCCGAGCCGGTGCCGAACACCGGGTTGAGCGGTGTCAGATTGCCGTATTTGAGTTCGGTCTTCGAGATCCGCGCCTTGAGCGCGCCACCCGCTTCGGAATACTCATCCTCGGCGCGTCCATCGGAACCGACCGGCAACAAACCGGTGCCGGTACGCCCCCTGCCGCTGTCGAGCTTGAGACCCAACTGCGCGTAGGCGTCGACTCCGAAACCCACAGTGCCCTGGGTATAGCCTGAACGGTAATCGAGCATAAGTCCGTGGGCCCACTCCTCCCGATAGTTCTGGCCGCCCGGGTTGTTGAGGTTGTTGCGGTAGAAATAGAAATTGCGATGGGTCAGGGTCAGGCTGCTGTCTTCAACGAATCCATTGTCGGGTGCGGCATGGGCCACTTGGCCGAGACAGCTGGTAATGGCGAGCGGCAAGGCGGGCCAAAGGGACAATTTCATTCTGCGTGTTCCTTATTATTGTGTTTTCACAGAAGTGCTTATCGGAGGCGACCGAAGCCCTGCTGCCGGGAAATTCGCGGCAGCAGGACAAAGGCGTCGGGGGGTATCAGGTGACGCTGTGGCGGATCTGGAATTGTTCTTGCGACCAGGTTTTCTGATCAAGTATTTCGCCGAGGATCTGCACCGCATCCCAGACCTCGGTGAAGCGGGTGTACAGCGGGGTGAAGCCGAACCGCATGATCCGCGGCTCGCGGTAGTCGCCGATCACGCCACGGGCGATCAAGGCCTGGATCACCGCATAACCCTGGGGATGTTCGAAGCTGACATGGCTGCCACGCTTGGCGTGTTCGCGTGGAGTGACCAGGGTCAGCTCGTGAGCGGCGCAGCGCTGCTCGACCAACTGGATGAACAGGTCCGTCAGCGCCAGGGACTTGCTGCGCAGGCTGGCCATGTCGGTCTGGGCGAAGACATCCAGACCACACTCGATCATCGCCAATGAAGTGATGGGCTGGGTGCCGCACAAATAGCGGGCGATTCCGCTGCTCGGCTGGTAATGCGACTCCATGGCGAACTGCCGCGAATGACCGAACCAGCCGGACAGCGGTTGCGCCACCAGATCGCACAACTCAGGGGAAACCCAGACGAAAGCTTGCGAGCCCGGACCGCCATTGAGGTACTTGTAGGTGCAACCGATGGCGTAGTCGGCGCGCGCCTGATGCAGGTCGRCCGGCACCGCCCCGGCGGAATGCGCCAGGTCCCAGATGGCCAGCGCGCCGCATTCATGGGTCAGCGCGGTCAGGGCCTGCATGTCGTGCATGTAGCCGGTCTTGTAGTTGACGTGGGTGAGCATGACCACCGCGGTGTCCTGGTCAATCGCTTGCGCCAGCTCTTGCGGGCTGTCGACCAGACGCAGGCTGTCGCCCTGCTGCAGCATGTCCGCCAGACCTTCGGCGATATACAGGTCAGTCGGAAAGTTGCTGGTCTCGCTGACGATCACCCGCCGCGTCGGCGCTCGCATGGCCTGCACGCGCAGGGCGGCGCTGAGCACCTTGAACAGGTTGATCGAGGTGGTGTCGGTCACCACCACTTCGCCGTCACCGGCGCCAATCAGCCCCGCCAGTCGATTGCCCAGACGTTCAGGTAAATCGCGCCAGCCAGCGCTGTTCCAACTGCGGATCAGGCCATTGCCCCATTCATCGGCGATCACTGCCTGAGCACGCGCCAGCGCTGCGACCGGGCGCGCGCCGAGGGAGTTGCCGTCGAGATAGATCACCCCTTCGGGGAGCGCAAACTGCTGACGCAGAGGGGCCAGAGCGTCCTGCGCATCAAGCGTCAGACAATCGTTTCTTGTAGTCATTGGGTGTCCTGCTTTTTGAAAGAAGTGCCGTCCGGGCAGATCGCAATAGTCGGGTGTGAGTGTCGTGTTTCAGGCGTTATTTGCGCCTTCACGATGAGGAAATAATGAACGAAGCTTTAGAGAATTTTCGTGCAAAGTAAGCAGCCATCTAGTATTTATCTCGTAGAAAATTCGAATCCAACGCCAAATATCGAGGATTTATTCTAGCCATGACTCTCGACCCGACAGACCTGCGGATCCTGCATCTCTTGCAACGTGACGGCCGTATCAGCAACCACGAAATGGCAGAGAAAGTCGCACTGTCTCCGTCGGCCTGCTTGCGCCGTTTACGCTTGCTGGAAAGTGAAGGAATCATCACTGGCTATCGCGCGATGCTGAACGCAGAGAAGCTGGGAGTCGAACTGGAAGCCATCGTCCATGTGTCATTGCGACAGGACGTCGAGGACTGGCACGAGACCTTCATCAAGAAGGTCCAGTTGTGGCCGGAAGTGGTCACCGCCTACGTGATTACCGGGGCGAGCAACTATGTACTGCGGGTCCAGGCGCGCAA